>JAQCHR010000145.1 GCA_027619655.1 Pseudomonadota bacterium | reverse complement strand
CCTTGAATTATTGCTTAATTATTGCCAAATAGAAACGCTACATAATCCTTGATACATCGGGCACGGCAATGTTACTTTGGCATTTAGCAAGTAACGGCGTTTTTACACGATTTTCCGGATGTATAGTGTCGAAAGAGTAATATTTTCGCGTCTATACTGATAAACACAACCATAATTTATTCGATTTAACCCCGGAGTCACAAGGGTATCTGGCAATGTCCGACACAAGCAATTCTGATATTAACGCGCGCGATTTACTGGAGCTGACGTCCGAAATTGTTGCCGCCCATGTATCGAACAACTCTGTAACAATGTCGGATCTGCCGACACTGATCGAACAGGTCTACAAGACCCTGTCGAATGTCGGCAAGGACACGGATACGAACGGTGAGCGGCTGACGCCTGCCATACCGATCAAGAAGTCCATCACGCCCGATTTCATTATCTGCCTGGAAGACGGCAAGCGCCTTAAAATGCTCAAGCGGCATCTCAAGACCGCCTACAATATGACGCCTGACGAATACCGCGAACGGTGGGGCCTGCCGAGCGACTATCCGATGGTCGCGCCGAATTACGCCAACCAGCGCAGCTCGCTGGCAAAGGCGATCGGCCTGGGGACCCGCCCGCGGGACAAATAGCAGTTTATGGTCATTTGTCGCCATTTTCCGCATTTCGAAAGTGGCCGAAGCGGCCCGAAGCACTATATAACTAGTCTGTGTAGCGGATAGGGCTGGCGGGTGGTGTTCCGGTCGGTCCTCATCGGCTTTGGGTTGCGATAATCAATGCCGTAATCACCGGCGCATCAAAGTGAGCAGGGGCGATGCAGAATCGAATTTTGGATTTATGCCAGGAAAAGGGGCTCAAGATGACAGGGCAGCGGCGCGTCATTGCGCAGGTCCTGGGCGAATCCGACGATCATCCCGATGTTGAACTGGTCCACAAACGAGCCTCCGAGCTTGATTCCAGGATCAGTATTGCCACGGTTTACCGGACCGTTCGCCTTTTCGAGGAGCAGAATATCCTGGACCGTCACGATTTTGGCGACGGACGTGCGCGGTACGAGGAAGTCTCGGAAGATCATCACGACCACCTGATCGATATCGAAAGCGGTGAAGTCATCGAATTCAACAACGAAGAAATCGAAGACTTGCAGCAACGGGTGGCCAAGAAACTGGGCTACCGGTTGATGGATCACCGGCTTGAATTGTACGGAACCCGAATCAAAAAGTGACGCGCCGCTTCTGTTCGGCTGCGCCGGGAAAATCGCGCCGCGTCCGGCGATGATTCGGGACGTGTTGTAAAATCTTGTTTTTTCACCCCAGCCGATGTTATTATCCCCTGTGGGCACAATCGGATCGGGTGCGAACGACGGGTTGCGTCAATCGGATCATTCGGATGCCTTTCCTGGAAGATTTCCGTTTCTTATGGTTTTAAGTCATTGACCGGATTGAACGATATGCCTGCCCCTTCGAAGCGGGTGGGACACTAGCCCGGTGAAAAGGCTCTTTATCAAAACTTACGGCTGTCAGATGAATGTCTATGACTCCGTCCGGATGGCGGATGTTCTGGCGCCGCATGGCTATGTCCCGACCGACAGCCCGGTGGACGCCGATATGGTCATTCTGAATACGTGCCATATCCGCGAAAAGGCGGCGGAAAAGGTGTATTCGGAAATCGGCCGGATGCGCCTGTTGAAACAGGGTCGCGAAGCCGCGGGCGAACGGATGATCATCGCGGTCGGCGGCTGCGTCGGACAGGCGGAGGGTGCTGAAATCATTGCGCGGGCGGATTGCGTCGATATGGTATTCGGTCCGCAGACATACCACCGCCTGCCCGAACTGGTCGCTCAGGTCCTGCAAAAATCGGGTACGCGCGTTGTCGACACAGAGTTCCCGGAAGAAGACAAGTTCGACCACCTGCCCGAGGAGTCGGCGTCACAGGGGCCGGCTGCCTTCCTGTCGGTGCAGGAGGGCTGTGACAAGTTCTGCACCTTCTGCGTCGTGCCCTATACACGCGGCGCCGAACAGTCGCGGCCTGTCGCGGCCGTCACCGACGAGGCCCGGCGGCTTGCTGCCGGGGGGTGCCGGGAGATCACGCTGCTCGGCCAGAACGTCAACGCCTATCACGGCACGGCGCCGGATGGACGGGAATGGGGCCTTGGACGACTGATCCGTCACCTGGCGGAGTCCGTGCCGGCCGTGCAGCGCATCCGCTATACGACAAGCCATCCCCGGGACATGGCGGATGAACTGATCGAGGCGCATCGCGATGTTCCGCAGCTCATGCCGTATCTGCACCTGCCCGTGCAATCGGGCTCCGACCGCATTCTGGCGGCAATGAACCGCCAGCATACGGCCGAGGATTATTTCCGGATCATCGAAGGGTTGCGCGCCGCGCGTTCCGATATCGCCCTGTCGTCGGATTTCATCGTCGGGTTTCCGGGCGAAACGGATCGGGATTTCGCGGATACGCTGCGTCTTATCCGGGAAGTCACCTTTGCGCAGGCCTATTCCTTCAAATACAGCGCCCGGCCCGGGACGCCGGCGGCCGGCATCGGCGAGCAGGTGCCCGATCCCGTGAAGGAAGAACGCCTCGCCATGGTGCAGCAGTTGCTCCAGGCGCAACAGGAAGCCTTCAACCACAACGCGGCCGGTGCCGTGATGCCCGTCCTGTTCGATCGCAAGGGCCGTCGGCCCGGCCAGATACAGGGGCGATCACCCTATATGCAATCCGTGTTCGCCGAGGCGCCGGACCGGCTGATCGGGTCCGTCGCCACGTGCCGTATCGCCGCCGTTCATAACAGAAGCCTGCGCGGAGACATCGTCGCCGCGGCGGCCCCCAGCAAAAGGGTCAGTGCTTGACAACTGTCAGCCGGACACACGACGCGAACCCGGTTCATATCCAGTTCGACGACAATAATCTTCTGCCGCTGGTGTTCGGGGCGCATGACAAGCATCTGGTCAGGATCGAACAACAACTCGGCGTGTCCCTGGTCGCGCGCGGCAACCGTATCGCGATCTCGGGCCCTTCCGATGCGGCGACCACGGCGGGCGCGGCGCTACGCAGCCTTTACAGCCAGGTGCGCGACGGCGAATTGCTGAACGACGGCGATGTCGATGCCGCGGTGCGCATGGCGCAGACAGCCCGGCCCGATGAAGGCGGCGGCGACAACCGCACCATGATCCACTTGCATCGCAAGCGGATTGCTGCGCGGTCCGCGGCCCAGTCCCGATACATACAGGCCATGCGGGAAAGCAGCATGGTCTTCGCGCTTGGCCCGGCGGGTACCGGAAAGACCTATCTTGCGGTCTGCGCCGCCGTGGAACTGTTCAGCGCGGGCAAGGTGGATCGTATTATCCTCTCGCGCCCGGCGGTGGAAGCCGGGGAGCGGCTTGGTTTTCTCCCGGGCGACATGCAGGAAAAGATCGATCCCTATCTGCGGCCGCTTTTTGATGCGCTGCATGACACGCTGCCCGGCGACCAGGTGGTGCGACGGCTTTCCAGCGGCGAGTTCGAAGTCGCTCCCCTTGCCTTCATGCGAGGCCGGACGCTGACCAACGCCTTCGTCATCCTGGACGAGGCGCAAAACACCACCGCAACGCAGATGAAAATGTTTCTGACGCGGCTTGGCGAAAATAGCCGCATGGTCATTACGGGTGATCTCAGCCAGGTCGATCTGCCGCCGGGTACCCGGCCGGGCCTGCGCGACGCCGTCGAAACCCTGGCTGACGTGCCAGGTATCTCGTTTGTCCGTTTTTCCGATGCCGATGTTGTTCGCCCGCCGCTGGTGGCGCGGATCATCCGTGCCTATGACGCTGCGGAGTCCGGCAAGAAAAAATGACGCGCGACCTGCTTTTGATCGACATTGCGACGAAAGCCCCGGCCTGGGACAAGGCGCCGTTTGACGCAACGGCCGTCGCGCGGCGCGCCACCCGCATGGCCTGGGGCAGCGCGGGAAATACGGCCCGGGAATCGGAGGTCAGCATCGTGCTTGGCGATGACGGGTTCGTCCAGGACCTGAACCGCACCTATCGTGGCCAGGACAGGCCGACCAACGTGCTGTCGTTTCCGGCGGATGGCGAAAACGGCCCCGGCGACGCGGCTTGCCTGCTGGGCGACATCGTTCTGGCTTATGAGACTATTGCGCGCGAGGCCGGGGAGCAGGAAAAAAGCCTGCCCGACCACCTGTCCCATCTTTGCGTGCACGGATTGCTGCACCTGCTGGGCCATGATCATCAGACGCAAGCGGATGCACGCAAGATGGAGGCACTGGAGATTTCGATCCTGGCGGAACTCGGTATCGCCGACCCTTTTACAATACCGGTGCAGGAGGCATGACGCGTGAGTGACGACGCCAGGCCGGTGACGGTCGATACAAACGGCGATGCACCCGAAAAGGAAGCGCCGGAAGCGGACAAGCGGCAGAGTCTGCTGGACAAGATCCTGCCGTGGCGCGGCCAGAAAAACGTCGATTCGACCCTGCGCGACACCTTCGAGGAGCTGATCGAAGAGCATGAGAAACGGGTCGAGGCGATTGATCCGGGCGAACGTCGCCTGATTGCCAATATTCTCAACCTGAGCGGGCTGAGTGCCTATGATGTGATGATTCCGCGCGCCGATATCGGCGCTATCGAAATCAACGAGACACTGGAAGGCCTCGTTGCGCAGATCAACAGGGAAGGGCATTCGCGCCTGCCGGTCTATCGCGAGTCGCTCGACGATGTCGTCGGCATGGTGCACATCAAGGATGTGTTGCCGGAAATGGCGGACAGCGCAAATTTCAGCCTGCGCAAGATCCTGCGGAAAGTCCTGTTCGTCGCGCCGTCGATGCCTGTTCTCGACCTGCTGCTGCAGATGCAGATGTCCCACCTGCACATGGCGCTGGTGATCGATGAATACGGGGGTATTGACGGGTTGATCACCATTGAGGATTTGGTCGAACAGATTGTCGGTGAAATAGAGGATGAGCACGATGCCGAATCCGGCCCGCAACTGATCCGGGGGGCAAAAGGGTCGCTTGTTGCCGATGCCCGCGTGACGGTTGAGCAGTTCGAATCGGAAGTCGGGCCCGTGCTGACGGAGGAAGAGCGTGCGGAGGACATAGACACGCTTGGCGGCTTCCTGTTTTCGCTCGCGGGGCGTGTCCCGACGCGTGGCGAACTGATCGTCCATGGTCCGTCCGGCGTCGAATTCGAAGTCCTTGATGCCGATCCGCGCCGCATCAAGAGGCTGCGGATTCGGAACCTGCCGACATCCGACGTGGCGGATGACTGACCCTGCTGCCGGTGCTGCGGCGCCTCGGACGATACTTCGTGACGCCGCGCGCCGGCTTGCGGCCGTCTCCGGATGGCGGCGATATGCGGCGGTTTTCGGTCTCGGTTGCGTCCTGACCCTTACGCTGCCGCCGGTATATCTGTTTCCCCTGAACTTCCTGATCTTTCCGGCGGTGCTCTGGTTGATGGCGGGGGCGGCGACCCGCCGTGCCGCATTCCTTACCGGCTGGTGGTTCGGTTTTGGTTTCTTTGTCTTCGGGTTGTACTGGATCGGGAACGCCTTGCTTGTTTTCGGGACGAAGTTCGCCTGGATGCTGCCCTTCGTTGTCCTGGGCCTCCCCGCCGTCCTGGCGATCTATACCGGACTGGTCGCGCTGATCGCGTGGAAGGGCCGGGATCACCTGGAGCGCGCGCTGCTGTTTGCCCTGGCATGGTCGTGTGCGGAATGGGTAAGGGGCCATTTTCTGACCGGGCTGCCGTGGAATCTGATCGGCTATGGCTGGGCGGGTTCGGATGCCATGCTGCAGCTTGCATCCCTGGTCGGCGCCTATGGCGTTGGACTCTTCGTCATCGTGACGGCCTGTCTTCCCGCGGCAATGGCCGACGCGCGCGGGCGTCGGCGATGGGCCGCACCCGCCATAGCACTTGCCGTGCCGGTTGTCGTCTGGGCCGGCGGCGCCGCGCGATTGCCCGATACGCCCGCCGCTGATAGCGGCGTCGGAATCCGGGTCGTTCAGTCCGACGTCCTGCAAAAAGAAAAATGGGCGCCGGAATTCCAGCAGCGAAACCTGCAGCAATTTCTGGATCTGAGCCGCCGCGATCGTCCGGACTGGGTTTCCCACATTATCTGGCCGGAAACAGCGGCAACGTTTTTCCTGTCCACTGCGCCCGAGCTTCGCCGGCTACTGGCGACGGTCGTGCCGCCGGGTGGGGTGCTGCTGACCGGCGCGCCGCGCCATGAGAGCAATCCGTACCGCCTCAGGAATGCAATGGTCGCCATTGATGCGGCGGGCCGGATCGTTGGCCATTATGACAAGTTTCACCTGGTGCCCTTTGGCGAATACGTGCCGCTGGCAGAATATTTGCCGCTCACGAAAATCACCGAAGGCGGCACCGGATATACGCCCGGGCCCGGGCCCCGGACATTGCGGCTCCCGGGGCTGCCCCCGGTCGGTCCGTTGATCTGCTACGAGGTGATTTTTCCGGGCCATATTGTCGCACCGGAAGACCGGCCGGACTGGTTGCTGAACCTGACCAACGATGCCTGGTATGGAAAATCCGCGGGCCCGCACCAGCATCTGGCGCAGTCGCGCGTCAGAGCTATCGAAGAGGGAGTACCGATGATCCGGGCGGCCTATTCAGGCATCTCCGCCGTCATCGACCCGTATGGCAGGATTTTGCGGCGGTTGGGCCTGGGAGAGGCGGGCACGATAGATGCCCGTTTGCCGGCCGGCATTAAGGGGCGGACAATTTACGCGCATCACGGCAACAGTCTCTTTGCGGGATTGCTTTTTTGCATTTTCGCAACATATGCAACCTTGAGATTTAGGAAAACATTATAGATTTCACGTGAAAATGTACCGAAACGGGCCTTGACGCGAAAAATACTCCTGCCATATTGCGGCCCAATAATTATTGGAGAGATAATAAGATGCAAGCGAATGCCAGGGCGGAAGAAATTCAGACAGGTTACGGCACCGGTCGCCCGAACCCAGTGGATATTCATGTCGGAAAGCGGGTACGCCTGCGCCGCACCCTGCTGGGCATCAGCCAGGAAAAACTGGGCGACGCAATCGGGCTGACGTTTCAGCAGGTCCAGAAATACGAACGCGGCGCCAACCGGATCGGTTCCAGCCGGCTGTTCGACCTGTCCCGCGTCCTGGATGTCCCCGTCTCGTTTTTCTTTGACGACATGCCGCCGGAAATTTCCGAAAGCTCGTCGATCTCCGGAACGGAATCGATTGCGCCCGCCGGCGATAACGGCGAAGCGGACCCCCTGGCCAAACGCGAAACCCTGGAACTCGTCCGGGCATACTACCGGATCAAGGATCCGGCCGTGCGCAAACGCCTGTTTGACCTGACAAAGTGCCTCGCTGATACGAGCGAGGCCTGACCCGTAAGCCATTCGGACCGCGCGAGGCTGAAATCGCCTTTTCCGGCGCAGTAATTTTGCGCGCCCGGTTGTCCGTGTTTGATTTCGCAGGCCGGTTGGCGTATCCAACAGCACCTAAAATCGGAAAGGCGGGGGGGAATCTTGGCAAAAGGCGATTTTCTGTTCACGAGCGAGTCGGTATCCGAAGGTCATCCTGACAAGGTAAGCGACCGGATTTCGGACGAAGTGGTCGATCTTTTTCTCGGTGAAGACCCGTTGTCGCGCGTTGCCTGTGAAACCCTGTGTACGACGAACCGGGTTATCCTGGCGGGTGAGGTTCGCGGTCCGTCCAGCATCGTCAGCGCTTCAGGCGAGGTCGATGCGGGAAAGATCGAAGCCCTTGTACGTGCCGCGGTCAGGGAAATCGGTTACGAGCAGTCGGGATTTCACTGGAAGAACCTTTCTTTCGAATGTCACCTGCATGGCCAGTCGGTTGATATCGCCCAGGGCGTCGATGCCGCGGGCAACAAGGATGAAGGCGCCGGTGACCAGGGGCTGATGTTCGGCTTCGCCTGCCGTGAGACGCCTGTCCTGATGCCGGCCGCCATTCATTACAGTCACGAAATTCTGCGCCGGATAGCCCAGGCGCGGCATTCGGGGGAGATTTCCGGCATTGGACCCGATTCCAAAAGCCAGGTGACGTTGCAGTATGTCGCCGGCAAACCCGTCCGCGCGACATCCGTCGTTGTCTCTACGCAGCATGATGAAGGGCTGGAACAGTCCGACGTCCGCAAGATCGTACGTCCTTTTGTCGAGAGTGTCCTGCCGGCCGGCTGGATGT
>JAQCHR010000144.1 GCA_027619655.1 Pseudomonadota bacterium | reverse complement strand
TGAAAGAGCAGCACCAGCTATGAAGAAGCCGGTGGACACCAGTTCTTACAACACTCGGTGGGACACTACCGACCTGCTCCGCTGCAAGATCGACAACAACGAAATCGCGGGACCCGACATCGTCAAGGATCCGGAAAGCTGGATCGCCAACCGGCTGACGCTGCGGCGGCGCGACATGGCGGAGCCGTTTGATGAACGCCTGACCGATGGCCGCTGGATACGCATCAGCGAACGAATGCTGGAAGGCGGCAGCACGATCCGGATGTACACGGATATCACCGCTTCGAAGGTCGGCGAGTACCGGTTCCTGAGCGCCGTCGAAGACAGCCAGGACGCCCTGGCGTTCTGGGACCAGCGCGACAAACTCATCATGCGCAACGACGCGTTCGAAGCCCTGTTATTCACGCCGGAGGAGAACTTGCTGCCGGGCGTCTCCTGCGTCGAGGCCCTGCGGATAGCGGCAGAATGCCACTTTCGTTGCGGCGATGACGAACCGGAAGCCTGGATTCAGGAAAGATTGCGGCGGCACCTCCTGCCCGATAATCGCGAACTGTGGCGACACCGGGACGGAAGGTGGTTTCTGGTCAACGAACACAGGTCGCGCGATGGCGGGATCGTGACGCGCCTGTCCGACGTGACCGAGGTGAAGGAAAACGAGCGCGCGATGATCGAGCGGGGCACCACATTGTCCGGTACCGTGCATCAGCTCGAGATGTCAAAGAGCATGTTTGAAAAACAGAGCGCAGAGCATGTCCATGCGCTGGAAAAACTGGCCGTGGCAAAGGCGGAACTCGAAGCCGCCAATGCCAGCCGGTCGCGGTTCCTCAGCATTATCAGCCATGAATTGCGCACACCCATGAATGCCATCATCGGTTTTTCGGAAATCCTGAAAAGTGAAATGCTGGGTCCCATCGGAACAAAAAATATGTCGAATACGCCGGCGATATCTTCGCCAGCGGCCAGCATCTCCTCTCGCTCATAAACGATCTCCTCGACATGTCGAAAGTCGAAGCGGGCAAATGGCAACTCAACCGCGGTGAAGTGGATGTGGAAGCGCTGGTCCGGTCCTGCGCGCGGCTCATGTCCGAGCAGGCGGCAAGCGGCAATATTTCCATCGACCTGAGTTTTTCGAATACCCAGGATTCTGTTTTTATCGATGAGCGGGCGATCCGGCAGGTGCTGCTGAATCTGCTGTCCAACGCCCTTAAATTCACCGGAAAGTCCGGCAATGTTCGAATCGATACGGGCATAGACGACACATTTTTGAATATTGCCGTCATCGACAACGGGATCGGCATTCACACCCGCGACCTGTCACGAATTTTCAAGCCGTTCGAACAGGGTGAAAACAACCTGAACCGTACCCATGAAGGCACCGGTCTGGGTCTGTCACTCTGCAAATCGCTGGTTGAACTGCATGGCGGCACGATCCGCCTCGACAGCCACGAAAGCAAAGGCACTTCGGTCATGTTCAGTCTGCCGCTGGAATTCGACCCGCCCGCCAAACAGATTGGCGTTTAAGCGTCTTCCAAAACCGCTGCGGCCTGACCGTGCGGCGGGCGAATCCCCGCTTATCAGTCGCGGCGAAAGATATAATACCGTCCCGGCGCGACATCCGCAGGCAAGGGCACCGGCGTCAGCCCGGAAATGCCGTCGAGCGACTGGTCGCATATCGCCAGCCCGCCGGATACCATCAATGTCGGAATAACCGGCCCCAGCGCCGCCACGTTCCGGGCCGTCGCCGCCGCATCGCCATAGCCGATATCGGCGTGCACAAGTTTGGCGTTCGGCCCAAGCCGGTCTGCCGCAGTAAACAGTGTATCGGGCATCATACCCAGAAACAGATGCGCTTCGTCCGGCCGGCAATCGGGATGCGAAGCGACCTCCCTGTCAAAGACGTAAATGTCCTGAACCGGAAACAGATGGCGCAGGTGATCGTAGGTCCGTCCGTTGCCCAGGCCCAGTTCGAGGATATGTCCCGCCCTGCCGCGCAACATTTCCGCCGCCGCATTCAAACAGCTGCGTTGCGCCTTCAGCCGTTCGATTACCGTGTCGAGCCGTGTCATCGAACAGCGTCCCCTTCTGTCGCCGGATCAGGATTGCGACTTGGCAACCGTTTCCCGCAGTCGTGCCGTCGTCTGTTCCAGTCGATGCGCCAGCTCCCGCATGATTTCCACGGCGATTTCCGGAAACTCGACGACCAGATTGAAAAACAGTTCCTTCGATATGCGCAGCGTCGTCATCTGGACTTTCGCGCGCACTGTCGCCGTTCGCGGCACGTCGCACAGGATTGCAATTTCACCGACGATTTCATTCTGTTTCAACGTTGCGACGACGAGTGGTCCGCCGGGCGTATCAATAATGACATCGGCTTCCCCGCCAATAATGATATAGGCGGCATCACCGACATCCCCCTGCTCAAAGACAACGTCCCCGGCCGCGAATGTCAGGCGCTGGCTGGTAAAAGCCAGCAGCTTCAGCTTCGACGGTTCTATTTTCGCAAAAAGCGGAATATTCCGAAGAAGTTCGACTTCCTGCTGCAAACTCATGATTTACCTCCTGGGCCTCAGCCCGCCGCCAGCAATGCCTGAAAATCGCCGTTTGCATTGCTCAATTCCTCGAACGTACCGGTTTCAACGACACGTCCTGATTTCATCACGATGACATGGTCGAAATATTTTGCGTCCGAAACACGGTTGAGAATCCACAAAACGCCCTGCCCTTCGCGCGCCCGAAGGATGTTTTCCATGACCTTGTTCTGACTGACGGCGTCGAGATTTGCAGACGCCTCGTTCAACAGCAGGATATCGGGATGCCGCACCAGGCCGCGCGCGATTGACAGTTTCTGGCGCTGGCCCTGCGACAGCCTGGCGCCGCCATTGCCTGCCTGGAAGGCGAGTCCCGCGGCAACAACGATATCGCGTAGCTCCAGATCGTCCACGATTTCGCCAATCAGCCGGCCAACCTTCGCCTCCGCCTGCGCCTGGCCATAGGATACCTTGCCAAACAGAATATTGTCCTGCAGCGATGCGGCGGCGTTATATGTATCGGCATCGAAGAAGGCGATTGTGTTCCGCAAATTCTCCGGCAGCCCTTCGGCAAAGACCCGGCGCGCCTCCAGGATTCGAGGAACCATCTGGTCGTCGATCATACCCAGCCGGTGACGCGCCTGGATCAGCTTGAATGGCAGAGAAATGAGGCGTTCGCGGTCGTCGGGCGTCAGCCCGTCGGCGCCGCGCGCCGCCCGGCCCAGAATGGCCTGAAATTCAGGCAGGTCATCGGAATTGATGAAACTGAACTGTTCGAAGAACTCGTGCCCCGGCGGCAGATCGGCAAACAGTTCCAGCATTGTCTGCGCAACCTGTTTGCCCATTTCAAGGAAATCGTCGCTCAATTTCACCTTGTCCAGGACACTTTTGATATAGTCGTTCCCGGCCAGGTTCTTGGGATCGAAGGCACCGCCAACCGGCAGGCCAAACAGGATGTTTTCGGCGACCGTCGCATTGGAGTTGTATTTTTCGATGTCGAAAGGTTCGATCAGCAGCGCCACCGCGGGGTCGGCCAGCCGTTCGCGAAGCGCCGAACGCGCGGCCATGATCCGTTCGGTAACCTCCGGCTGGCGCGCCGGATCGATCACGCCGCGCAAGCCGAATCGATACACTTCCTCATCCATGTCGACCAGCTGAAGGACCTCGACCAACCGTCGTTTCAGGCCGTTCCTGTCATCCACACCGGCTTCCTTCAAATCGACCCAGTCCGCATTGTAATCGTAAGGGGAGTTGCCTGTTAGGATCGCCTCCTCAATATCAATTGCGTCACCGATTAGCGGTGTATCCGGTTCTGCCGGGCCAATCATGCGGTGCTTCAGCCCATAGAGAATATTGTCGCCCACCGAAACGGCCTGCAGGTAGGGACTGGCGCCGACATAGGCGATGCGGCGGCCCGTCACCGCCTCCGGCAGGGTTGCAAGGTCGCTACCGCCAAAAATGATTGTTCCGGAGGTCGGGCTGATCAGACGCGCCAGAACGGTGCCGAGCTCGGTTTTTCCGCTGCCGCCATCGCCGACAATGGCGGTGTGTGATTCGACCGGAACCGTGAACGAAATCGCGTCCAACGCCCGGACACCGTCTTCATCGGCAAGGCCTACGTTGTTGACGATCAGCTTCCCCTTGATCGGGGATGGTCCGTCTTCGGGATCCGTAGCCTGCAATTCCTCATCGAGCATGCCCTGCGGCTCGAACTGTTCAACGACCTGTTCATACTTGATCCGGACGTCTTCCTTCTGCTGGTACCAGGCCAGCAGTTCTTTCCACGGGCTCGCCAGGTCCTTGTAGGCATTCAGGACAGCAACCAGCGCGCCGACCGTGAGACTGCCCTGAATAACCAGGTAGCCACCAATGGAGAAGAAGAAAAAGGGCGTCAGCTTGTCGATGAAATTATTGAGAAATTTGATGAAGAACTTGCGATTGTAAATTTCATACCGGATATCGTAAATCGCGCCCATCCGGTTCGTGAATCGGGAAAGCTCGAAAAACGATGTATCGTGAGCGTGAATTTCTTCAATGCTTGAAACCGATTCACCGATGTGATCGGCAAGCCGGCGGACATGCTGCACGCGCAACTTGCCGAGCGCGTTCACCTTTTTCTGCAATTTCGGGATGATTAAGCCCTGAATGGGAATCATGCCCGCTGCCGCCAGGCCAAGCATCCAGTCTTGCATCAGGATATAGCCGACGATGAGGATCAACTGTCCGCCGAAAAACAGGGGGTCGGCAAAGGCGATACCGATAAATCCCCCCAGCGGTTCGACCTCGGACGTGATCATCGGAATGAGTTCGCCCTGGCTGACCTTCTTGAAACGCGGCGTCGGAAACCGCAGGATTCGCGAATAAAGCTGGTAGCGAAGCCGCCGCAGCAGCCTTTCGCCCAACCGGCCTTTATAAATGCTGATGTAATATTTGAAACCGCCGGTGATGAAAACCAGCACGAGATAGAAGAGACTCAGCAGCAACAGATAAGTTAGCTGGCTGACATCTAACGGTATTTCAAACCCGAAAAGCGGAACGTCGAAAGGCGGCGCGGCCCCGTTACTCTTGATCGCCCTGTTGATGATGATTTTCGGAAGATCAAGCGAAACATACAAAAACGGATAAAACGCGATAATGATTATCAGCAGCGTGATCTGCTGCGGCATGCTGTACCGCAGAATAAACTTGGAGATGGATTTTTCCATGGATCCGGCGTAACGACCTTCTGCCGCAGATAGCGATGTGCCCCTCGTGGGGACACCTTACCGCAGCATTTTGCTATGGTAAACGTCTAGAAAACGCTTCTTATAACACAGTATCATTATAATAATTATTTCCAATTACCTGATTCGGAACTTCCGGTTATTCACCGATACGTGCCATAGTAGGCAGGTCGTACCGAAGGCGGGGGAAAAAGGGGATAGGCCATGAGCGGAGACCGTCGTCCGCCACGGGTACTGATATACAGTCATGATTCGTTCGGACTTGGCCACCTGCGCCGCTGCCGCGCCATTGCGCACGCGATGTGCGAAGAGAACGATGATCTGTCGGTTCTGATCCTTTCGGGTTCGCCCATTATCGGCAGTTTCGATTTTCGGTCGCGAGTGGATTTCGTGCGAGTCCCGGGCGTTATCAAGCTTCGAAACGGCGAATACACGTCGCTGACCCTGCCGATGGCCATCGAGGACGCGATCGAGATGCGCGCCTCGATCATTCGCCACACCGCGGAGGTCTTCGACCCCGATATCATGCTGGTTGACAAGGAACCGTTCGGCCTGCGCGGCGAACTGGCCGAAACGCTCGAAGTTATGAAATCGCGCGGTACCCATGTCGTGCTGGGCCTGCGCGACGTTCTGGACGATCCCAAACAGTTGCGCGCGGAGTGGAAGCGGAAAAACGCCGCCGCGGCGCTGGAGGAGTATTACGACGAAATCTGGATCTACGGCCTGCCGCAGATTTGTGAACCGCTGGTCGGCGTGGACCTGCCGGCGTCAACCCGGCGAAAAACGACCTATACCGGCTACCTGCAACGGTTTTCCGATACCGCGACGGTCTCTGAACTGCCCTTCATAAAGCAGGGCGATCCGTTTATTCTCGTCACGCCCGGTGGCGGTGGCGATGGCGAGGAACTCGTCGACTGGGTCATCCGCGCCTATGAAAGCGACGCTTCCCTGCCACACCGGTCCGTCATTGTTCTGGGTCCCTTCATGCAGTCCGACCGCCGCGCGGAATTCATTGCGCGCGTGGACCGGCTGCCGCAGGTCGAGGCGATCACCTTCGACGCCCATCTGGAAAGCCTGATGGACAAGGCGTTGGCAGTCGTTGCAATGGGCGGATACAACACGTTCTGCGAAATCCTGTCCTTCGACAAGCGGGCGCTGGTCGTCCCCCGCACGGAACCGCGCCAGGAACAGCTTATCCGCGCCAGCCGGGCAGCGGAGCTGGGATTGCTGACCATGCTTCGTGGCGACGCGGAACGTAAGGCGGATGTCATGGCGACCGCTCTACGCCACCTGCCGCAGCAGAACCTTCCCTCGCGCTCCGTCGTTCCGGGACTGCTCGACGGGCTGGAAAACGTGAATATCCTTACCCGGCGCGCCCTCGAACATCAGACGCGCCCCTCGCTGGCCCGCCAGCACGCGTGACGTCGTGGCTGTCCTGTTCATTCTGAAAGGGTATCCCCGCCTTTCGGAAACCTTCATTGCCCAGGAAATTCGCGCCCTCGAACAGCGTGGCATCAGTATCGAAATCGCCTCGCTGCGGCACCCGACCGATACGCAAACCCATCCTATCCACGGCGAAATCGCCGCCAGCGTGCTGTACCTGCCGGAATACCTCCACGATGAAGCTGGACGCGTACAGGCGGCAAGGGCAGCCGCGCGGCAGCTTCCCGGTTATGCGGCGGCCTATGCCTGTTTTCGCGCGGATTTGCGGCGCGACCCGACCCGCAACAGGATAAGGCGCTTCGGACAGGCCTGCGTCCTGGCTCATGAACTGCCCGCGGGCATTACCCGGCTGCACGCGCATTTCCTGCACACCCCGGCATCCGTAGCGCGCTACGCCGCCTTGATGACGGGACTGCCCTGGAGCTGTTCCGCCCACGCCAAGGATATCTGGACAACGCCGGAATGGGATATCCGGGAAAAGCTGGCGGAACTGGACTGGCTGGTAACGTGCACGGCGGCGGGAACCGGATACCTTCGCAGCCTGGCGCCGGACCCCGACACGGTCTCGCTGGTATACCATGGTCTTGATTTTTCGCGGTTTCCGCCGCCCGGGACCGTCCGTCCGGCGCTGGACGGAACCGGCGCGCCCGTCACCATCCTGTCCGTGGGCCGGGCGGTAGCGAAAAAGGGCTATGACGACCTTCTGGCGGCGCTCGCGCTTCTGCCCGGGGATATCAACTGGCGGTTTCGCCATATCGGCGGCGGGCCGCTTCTGCCGGCATTGCAGGAACAGGCGCGGCAATTGTCGCTTGGCGGCCGCATTGAATGGCTCGGCGCCTGCTCCCAGGAAGCCGTTCTGGCGGCGTTGCGGGACGCCGATATATTTGCCCTGGCGAGCAAGACAACCGCGGACGGGGACCGTGACGGCCTGCCGAACGTCCTGATGGAAGCCCAAAGCCAGGGGCTTGCGGTGCTGTCCACCACCGTATCCGGTATTCCGGAGCTGGTGCATCACGACGAATCGGGCCTGCTGGTTCCGCCCGGCGATGCGCCGGCCACCGCCGCTGCGCTCGACGCCCTGATCCGGGACCCGGCCCTTCGCCAGCGGCTCGGCGCCGCCGGCCGCCGCCGTGTTCATGCGTGCTTTTCATTGGATGGCGGCGCCAATGACCTTGCCGTGCGGTTTCGTCGCGACAAGCAATCCGCTGCGGCGTAATGCGCGTCGCATTCTATGCGCCCCTGAAACCGCCGAAACACCCGGTTCCGTCCGGCGACCGGCGCATGGCGCGCCTGCTGCTGGCGGCCATCCGGCGCAGTGGCAATGAGGCTTTCGTCGCCTCCACACTGCGGGCCTTCGACGGCACCGGCGACGCTGACCGGCAATACCGCATCCGTCGGCGAGGCGAAGCGCTGGCGCGCCGTTTCATCGAACGGCACAAAGAAAACCCGCCGGATATCTGGTTCACCTATCATCTCTATCACAAGGCGCCGGACTGGATCGGCCCCCTGGTTTGCGATGCTTTCGCCATCC
>JAQCHR010000143.1 GCA_027619655.1 Pseudomonadota bacterium | reverse complement strand
AGGCCTTGTCGGATCCGGTCAATACGATGGCGCCGATCGATGTATCGGCTTCCAGCGCGTCGAGCGCCTGCCCCAGTTCCGCAATCAGCCCGGCGCAAAGCGCATTCAGCGCCGCCGGCCGGTTCAACGTGACCAGACCCACCGCATCATGGGTTTCGACCAGGATATATTCGTATGCCATCTCAGATGTTTCTCCTGTTTCGCCGCCGCGACGACCGCCGCGCCATCATTTGGGTGTCGGCGCAAGCCGGAACCGCACCGTTATCGTCCCGTCCTTTTCGATCAGTTCCAGCGCCAGGGCTTCCCCTTCGCGCTGGAAATCCAGCACGCCGACGCGCGCCCATCCGAGCTGCGGCAGCGTTTCCTCATAAAATGTCTGTACGGCGGCGGCGGAAACCTTCCCCGCGGCATAGGCTTCGACGATTCGCCCCGCCGGCGTGTCGAACGCAATCGCCGTATCGGAATCCACGTCCATGCCCGGCATCATGGGCACATCCTCGAATCCCTCGATGAAGTTCTGGGCCCGGCTGACCGGCGATATCGCCAGAATGCCCAAGAGCGCCATGATCGTGATCAGGTTCCGCATCACAGCCGCTATATCACCGTTGATGCGCGGCGCAAAGGAACGTGGAGCGTCCGCTCTGCACGATGCGGCTGATGACGCCGCCGCATTCGGGCTGCCGGCAGGGTTCGCCCTCCCGACCGTAGACCTGCCACTGGTGCTGGAAATAGCCAAGGTCGCCCGATGCCTGTACATAATCGCGCAGCGAAGAGCCGCCCGCGGCAATGGCCTCGCCCAGCACATCGCGGATCTCGCGGACCAGCCGCTCGGCCCGCGCGCCCGGTATGGTTGCGGCCATCCGTCGCGGTGAGATGCCGGCGCGGTGCAGCGCCTCGCAGACATAGATATTGCCCAGGCCTGCAACGATTCGCTGGTCCAGCAGCGCCGCCTTGATGGGCGTGCGTTTGCCGGCAAGCGCCGCGTTCAGGACCCCCGCATTGAAGGCGTTGCCCAGGGGTTCGGGTCCCAGGCGCTGCAGCATCCGGTGCTCGCCCAGTGCCGATGTCGTTGTCAGGTCCATCATGCCGAACCGTCGCGGGTCGCAATACCGGACCAGCACGCCATCATCCGTTTCGAATTCGACATGATCATGCGGGCCCGGCGGCGGCGCGGCGGCGGCGTCGACGATAGTCATCCGCCCCGACATACCGAGGTGGACAATCAGGACGGTATCGTCATCCAGCGTCATCAGGATGAACTTTGCGCGCCGGTCGATTCGTTGCACGCGGCGACCTGTCAGGCGCGCGACAAAGTCGTCCGGGAACGGAAACCGCAGATCGGCCCGCCGCTGGGCCACCCGTTTCAGGACGTGGCCTTCCAGCGGCACGCGCAGGCCGCGGCAGACGGTTTCGACTTCGGGCAGTTCGGGCATCGCGGCGGCCTGTCATCCGGTTTCAGGGGAAACGCTTTCCGGCATTACCCGTTCTAGCAAACCCCGGCGCGGTACGCTATCGTCCGCCCGATGATGCAACATGCGGATGACGAGCAGACCACCCATTTCGGCTACCAGGAAGTCGGGAAGGGTGAAAAGGCGCGCCTGGTGCGCAACGTGTTCGATCGCGTCGCGCAGCGCTACGATCTGATGAACGACCTGATGTCGATGGGCGTGCATCGCCTGTGGAAGGCATCGCTGATCGACCAGTTGAAACCGCGCGGCAACATGCATCTGTTAGACTTGGCGGGCGGCACTGGCGATATCGCGCAGCGCTTCCGCGACGCTGGCGGCGGCGCTGTGACCGTTTGCGACATCAACGCCGAAATGATTTCCGTCGGGCGCGACCGGGCGCTGGACCGCGGCATGCTGGAGGGCATCCAATGGGTCGTGGGGGACGCAGAGGCTTTGCCGTTTCCTGACCGCAGTACCGACGCCTATACCATTGCCTTCGGGCTGCGCAACGTCACCGACATGGACCGCGCCCTGTGCGAGGCGCGCCGTGTCCTGAAGCCGGGCGGCCGGTTCCTGTGCCTCGAATTCAGCCATGTGGTCCTGCCGCTGCTGGCGGATATCTATGACCGTTATTCCTTCGCGGTGGTTCCGGCGCTGGGCGCACGGTTTGCCGGCGATGCGGATTCATACCGCTACCTGGTCGAGAGCATCCGACGCTTTCCCCCGCAGGCGGAACTGGCGGCGCGGATGACCGCAGCAGGGCTGGAGCAGGTATCGGTGCGCAACCTGTCCGGCGGGATCGCGGCGATCCACGCCGCCTGGCGCATCTGACCCGGCGGCCATGTTTTCCGCGATTACCCAGATCCGGCGTTTGCTCCGTATTGCCCGTATCTTCGCGCGCCACGACGCCCTGTTCCCGCTGGAGCGGATGGGCGTGGCGCCGGCCATCGTTGGCCTGGCGCGCTTGCTGTCCCGGCGGCAGGTCGCGGGACGGCCCGGCGAACGCCTCGCGGCGGCGCTGGAGGAACTGGGACCGAGCTTTATCAAGCTTGGCCAGGCCCTGTCGGTCCGGTCCGATCTCGTTGGCGAGGAAATTGCCCACGATCTTGCAAAAATGCAGGATAACCTGCCGCCGTTTCCGGCAAGCGATGCCCGCGCCATTATCGAAGCGGAACTGCAGGCGCCGATCGAGGCGCTGTTCGAACATTTCGATGACGAACCGGTCGCCGCCGCATCCATAGCACAGGTCCATTTTGCCCGGACCGCGGAAGACGGCGATGTCGCCGTCAAGGTGCTGCGGCCGGGGATCGAGGACCGGTTCCGGCGCGATATCGACCTGTTCCTGTGGCTGGCCCGGATGATCGAACGGACCCAGCCGGCCTTGCGGCGGCTCCGGCCTCTGGAAGTCGTGCGCATATTCGAGGCCACGGTCAATGTGGAGCTGGATCTGCGGCTGGAAGCGGCGGCGGCGTCGGAACTGCGCGACAATACCGAAAACGATACCGGGTTCCGCGTGCCGAGAATCGACTGGATCCGGACCGGCCGCCGCGTCATGACGCTGGAACGGGTCGATGGTATTCGCATCGACGACATTGCCGCGCTTGACGAGGCCGGGTTCGCGCCGCGCGACATTCTGCAACGGTCCGCCGAATCGTTTTTCAACCAGGTATTCCGCGACGGCTTCTTTCATGCGGATATTCACCCGGGCAACATGTTCGTCGCCCGGGACGGCGCATTGTGTCCGGTCGATTTCGGCATTATGGGCCGGCTGGATGCGCGGACCCGGAACTATCTGGCGGACATGCTGATCGGATTTCTGGAACGGGATTACAAGCGCGTCGCGGAAGTTCATTTCGAAGCCGGATACGTTCCGGCCCGCATGTCTGTCGGCAATTTCACCCAAGCCGTACGCTCTATCGGGGAGCCGATTTTAGGCAAACCGCTACATGAAATTTCCCTGGCCCGATTGCTGGCGCATCTGTTTCAGATCACGAAGACCTTCGAAATGGAGGCGCAGCCGCAACTCCTGCTGCTGCAGAAAACCATGCTGGTCGCAGAAGGCGTCGGCCGGACGCTCGATCCCACCGTCAATATGTGGCTTCTGGCCAAGCCGCTGGTCGAGAACTGGGTGATGGCCAATCGCGGCCCCGACGCCCGGATCCGCGATGCGGTGACCGATGCGGTGTCGAACCTGGAAAGGCTGCCCCGGCTGGTCGGCCGCGCGGAAGCGGTGGTCGAGTCGATGAGCGGCGATTCCGAATTCGGCCAGATGACCCGGCGTGGCGGCGAATACGGCGCGCGACATTACCGGACCCCGAACTGGGTCGTCCTCTGTTTGATCGCGATTATCGGCATTCTGTTGATTCGCGTCCTTTGAATTAACAATCTTGCGCAGTGGAATGCGGCCGACTACATTAATACAGTCATTGTAATGTATTTTTGGACATATCCTTCATGGCGCTTCGTGGAAAACGCGTACTCCTGATCATCACGGGCGGCATCGCGGCGTATAAATCGCTCGATCTGATCCGCCGGTTACGGGAGAAAGGGGCTGCCGTGCGCTGCGTCCTGACCCCGTCGGCAGCCGAATTCGTCACGCCGCTATCGGTTTCCGCATTGAGCGAGGACAGGGTCTATCAGGATATCTTTTCGCTGACCGACGAAGCCGAAATGGGGCATATCCAGCTTTCGCGGGATGCGGATCTGCTGCTCGTGGCACCGGCGACCGCCGATATCCTGGCGCGCATGGCGGCGGGCATCGCCAACGATCTGGCGACGACGGCGCTGCTGGCGACCGACAAGCCGGTCATGGTGGCGCCCGCGATGAATGTGTGGATGTGGGAGCATGATGCCACGAAAGCCAATTGCGCCCTGCTTGCGGCGAGGGGAGTCGGCTTCATCGGGCCGGTCCAGGGCGATATGGCCTGCGGCGAATACGGATTCGGGCGCATGATCGATGTCCCCGACATCGTCGATGCGGTCGTCCGGCATTTCAGCGGGGGGGCATTGGCCGGCCGTCGGATTCTCGTCACCAGCGGCCCGACACATGAAGCCATCGACCCGGTGCGCTACATCGCCAACCGGTCATCCGGCAAACAGGGCCACGCGGTGGCGGCGGCGCTAGCGGGGCTTGGTGCGGAAACCATCCTGATCAGCGGCCCGACGGCGCTGCCCGACCCGACCGGTGTGACCATCATCAGGGTCGAATCGGCGCGCGACATGCTGGCTGCCTGTGAAAAGGCGCTGCCGGCCGATGCCGCTATCTGCGTTGCTGCCGTGGCGGACTGGCGCATAAAGACGGCGGCGACGCAGAAGCTGAAGAAGAATGGCGGCGGCCCGCCGGTGCTGGAATTCGCCGAGAACCCGGACATTCTCAAAACGCTCAGCAAACCCGGCAACAAACGGCCAAGGCTGGTAATTGGTTTCGCAGCCGAAACAGAAAATGTCGTCGAAAATGCCGTGGTGAAGCGCAAGACCAAGAAATGCGACTGGCTGCTGGCCAATGACGTATCACCGGCGACGGGCACGTTCGGCGGCGACGCCAACACGATCCACCTGATCACCGCCGACCGGGACGAGGCCTGGCCGACTATGACCAAGCAGCAGGTCGCTGAAAGGCTTGCCGGCCAGATCGTCGATTTTTTCGGTACCGACGCATGACGGCGGTCACTGTCACGGTGCAGCGCCTGCCGCATGGCGCCGACCTGCCGCTGCCCGAATATGCGACGGCGGGCAGCGCGGGGCTGGACCTGCTGGCGGCCAACGCGGATCCGCTGACCCTGGCGCCCGGCGCGCGCATGCTCGTGCCCACGGGGCTCGCGATCGCCCTGCCGCGGGGTTACGAGGCGCAGGTCCGGCCGCGCTCCGGGCTGGCGCTGAAGAACGGCATCACCGTGCTGAACAGCCCCGGGACGGTCGACTCGGACTACCGCGGCGAAATCGGCGTGATCCTGGCCAATCTGGGGACGGAGCCTTTCGCCATCGCCCGCGGCATGCGGATCGCCCAGATGGTGGTGGCGCCGGTCACGCAGATCGCATGGGCGGAGGCGGATGGCCTGCCGGATACCGCGCGGGGCGCCGGCGGATATGGATCGACGGGTACGGGGAAAGACGGATAACGATGTTACGGCTGACGAAGAAACTGATTTTTGCCATCGATGCGGTTGTCGACATTGCGTACAACGCGGCGGAAACGCCGGTCCAAAGCAAGGAGATCGCACAACGGCAGGGCATTCCACGCCGGTACCTGGAACAGGTACTGCAGAACCTGGTGAAGGCCGAGATCCTGTCCGGCGTGCGGGGACCACGCGGCGGCTATCGTCTGTCGCGCGAAAGGCGGCGCATCTCGCTCGGCGAAATCACCCGCATCGTCGACCAGATGGAGGGGACGACCGATCCGCTGGAAGAGCCTGTGGGCTCTGAACTGGGGCAGGCCGTGCTGCACCCGCTCTGGATGGAACTGCAGGAAACGGCCATGAAGCAGCTGGACGAAGTCAGTATCGAAGACCTGTGCACGCGGGCGCGCGCCGCCGGGGTACAGTGCAATGCTTCGGAACTGTTCGATTTCATGATTTAATACGCTTCAGCGCCTACCAACATCAATGCAACCTGACAGGGCGGAAATGGAATTTCGCGGCCGGATTTACGACAGTATTCTGGATACGATCGGGGCGACCCCCATCGTGCGACTTTCGCGCATGGCGGCGGAAGCGGGTGTGCCGGTAGAGTTGCTGGCCAAGCTGGAATTCTTCAATCCCATGGGATCTGTCAAGGATCGCATCGGGTTTTCGATGATCGAGGCCATGGAAAAGGCCGGCAAGATCGGACCAAATACGACCATCGTCGAACCGACATCCGGCAATACCGGTATTGCGCTTGCCTTCGTTTGCGCGTCGAAAGGGTACCGACTGATCCTGATCATGCCCGAATCGATGTCGCTGGAACGGCGCAAGATGCTGCTGATCCTGGGTGCCGAAATCGAGCTGACGCCGGCCAACCGCGGCATGACCGGCGCCATCGACCGGGCCATCGCCCTGAAAGCGGAAATCGGCGACGCTGTCATTCCGCAGCAATTCGACAACCCCGCCAACCCGGCAATCCACCGGGCGACGACGGCGGAGGAAATCTGGCGCGACACAGGCGGCAATCTGGATGTCATGGTGGCGGGCGTCGGCACCGGCGGAACGGTCACCGGCTGCGCCGGGCTGCTGAAGGAGCGCAATCCGGATTTTCGCCTCGTCGCGGTCGAACCGGAAGACAGCCCCGTGCTGTCCGGCGGCATCCCGGGACCGCACAAGATCCAGGGCATCGGCGCCGGCTTCGTGCCGGGCAATCTCGATACCGCCCTGATCGACGAGGTCATTTCCATCGCCAACGAAACCGCGTTCCGCACCGCGCGGCGGCTGGCCAGCCTCGAGGGAATTCCGGTCGGCATTTCATCGGGTGCGGCGGTGGCCGCCGCGCTGGAAATCGCGGCGCGGCCGGACATGGCAGGCAAGCGGATCCTCGTCATCATCCCGTCCTTCGCCGAACGCTACCTTTCCACCCCCTTATTCGACGGCGTCTGACATGGTCACACATACTGAAATCACCGACGAACAGCTGCATCGTTACGCCCGGCACATCATCCTCGACGAGGTCGGCGAGGAAGGGCAGTTGAAGCTGCTGCAGTCCAGGGTCCTGGTCGTTGGCGCCGGCGGGCTGGGCTCGCCGCTGCTGTTGTACCTGGCTGCCGCCGGCGTCGGGACGATCGGCATTATCGACGATGACGACGTCGATATCTCGAACCTGCAGCGCCAGGTCATCCATCATACGGACAGTGTCGGCACGCCGAAGGTAAAGAGTGCGCGGGAAACGATCCGCCGGATCAATCCGGAAATCGAGGTGCACGAACACGCCATGCGGCTGAATGCGGATAATGTGGCGGAACTGATCGCGGAGTATGACCTGGTCGCGGATGGCAGCGACAATTTCCAGACCCGCTATCTCCTGAACGACGCCTGCCATCTCGGCGGGAAGACGCTGGTCGCGGGGGCGCTACTGCGCTTTGAAGGCCAGCTCTCGGTCTTCAAGTCGCATCTCGGCGGCGACAATCCCTGCTATCGCTGCCTGTTTCCCAGTCCGCCGCCGCCCGGCACGACGCCGCGCTGCGAAACCGCCGGGATATTCGGCGCCATCGCCGGGGTAATCGGCACGATGCAGGCCAGCGAAATCCTGAAGGAACTACTTGGCCTTGGCAAAAGCCTGTCCGGCAGCCTGATCCTGTATGACGCGATGAACACGACCTTCCGCAAGATCAAGATTCCGCCGGACCGGAAATGCGCCCTGTGCGGTGAAACCCCGACGATTATTACGCTGGACCGGTAGGCTGTAGCCGCCGCGAGATCATTTGGAACCGCAGCACCAGCAGCGCGGCAGAAACGACGCTGGCGGCGACGATCGCCAGGACCAGTCCTTGCACGCCCATGCCCAGGGTGAATGCCAACACCCCGGCCAGCGGCAGCATCACCGGGTAGTATGCAATCGCCTCAATGATCGGCGGCGACCAGACTTCCGCCGCGCCGCGCAGGGCGCTGGCCATCACCACCCGCGCGCCGTCGCTGAGGATCGCCACGGCCGACAAGACGATCAGTGGCGCCGCAGCGGCGACCATTACCGGATCGTCGGTAAACATCACTGCGACCCAGTCGGGTTTCACCAGGAACACCAATGCGATGCCGCCGAGCATCACCGTGACAAGGCCGAGGCCCGTCCAGCCGGCCATGGCCCGGTTGGACCAGTCGCCGGCGCCATGGGCGATCCCGACGCGGACG
>JAQCHR010000142.1 GCA_027619655.1 Pseudomonadota bacterium | reverse complement strand
GCCAGGATCCTGCGGGCGAGGACCTGCCGTTCCGCCGCGGCGGCTTTATGGCTGTCCAGCACGCGGTCCGCGGTACCGTCGGAAATCCATCGCGTGGCGATTTCCGCCATCAGCGGCGGCGCCATCCAGCAACTCGCCCGTACGGCGGTGCTGACATTCTCGACCCGGCCGGCGGGGGCGACGACATAGCCGGTGCGCAGTCCCGGCGCGACGGTCTTTGACAGGCTGGTCAAGTAATACCCTTGCTCGCCGGCCAGCGCCGCCAGCGGCGTCATCGCCGGACCCTCATGGAAGGGGCCGTAAATATCGTCCTCGACCACGGCAATGCCGAACCGCAACGCAATGGAGGCGATCTCCTGACGCCGCTCCTCCGGCAGGGTTGCGGTGGTCGGATTGTGCAGGGTCGGCATGCAGTACAGCGCCCGGATACCGCCCGACCGCGCCGTGCGCTCGAAGGCTTCCGGAATCAGCCCGTGTTCGTCCATGGCCAGCCCTTCGGCGCGCAGGCCCAACTGGGTGATTGCCGGCTTGATTCCCTGGTAAGACAGCGCCTCGGTGACGATCCGGTCGCCGGGGCGGGTGAGGGAGGCGAAGACCGTCAGGATGGCATGTTGCGCTCCCGCGGTCACAATAACGCGGGCCGGGTCCACGTCCCAGCCGTGGCGCCCGATCCATGCGGCGCCCGCCGCGCGATGGGCGGCGAGGCCCGCTTCTGGCTGGTAGTCGAGCAGGGCGCCGCTGCCCGGATTCGCCGCCATTTCCGCCAGGGTTTGCGCCAGTGCCGCCCGTTCGGCGCCGGGACTGGGAAAATTATGGCTGAGATTGATGATGCCGGGGCTCCCTGCCGCCTCATGCGGCAGGTCCTCCGCCCGTGCGCCGGTGCGGACATAGCTTCCGCGCCCGATCTCGCCGCTCACCAGTCCCCGGCGCGCGATTTCCGCATAGGCGCGGCTGACGGTTCCGACCGTCACGCCCAGCTTCCAGGCGAGGTCCCGATGGGTGGGCAACTGGGTTCCGGCCGCCAGGGTGCCATCGGCGATCTGCGCCGCCAGCGCATCAGCAATGGCCCGGTATTTCGGCCCCGGTCGTTCGGCCAGATCAATGTCCTGAATTGTCATGGATACAATATAGCCTTTGACTCACAAACAGGGTGACAATAAGACATAAAATCATGAAAGGATAGCGCAATACGATTACAAAACGCTGATTGTATGGATACAATATCAGAAGATTCCGAATGTCAAGCGACCGCTGGCATCAGGAGTCCCTCGTTTTCCGCAATGCTGTTCGGGTTCATCCGTTTTCTCAGGGTGCGTTGTAACCTTTGGCATTCCCGTGCCCGTGAACGCCGCCGCCTGGCCTGGCTGGATGCGCGCATGCTGCGGGATATCGGGGTGAGCGCGGAAGATGCCGCCCGGGAATCGGCCAAGCCGTTCTGGCGCGCCTGATGGTGCTATAGTTACACAGCATCAGTCAGAAGGATTCCCATGCAGGCGACACTGGAACAGCTCGAGGCGGCGGCCGAACAGGTCTACGGCGTCATGGCGCCGACCCTGCAGCACAACTGGCCGCTTCTCTCGGCGCGCTGCGGCTGCGAGGTCTGGGTCAAGCATGAGAACCACACGCCCATCGGTGCCTTCAAGGTGCGCGGCGGGATCGTCTATATGCGCGACCTGGTCGCACGGGGCGGCGCGACGGGGGTGATTTCCGCCACGCGGGGCAATCACGGGCAGTCCATCGGCATGGCGGCGCGCGCGGCCGGGATCGCGGCGACCATCGTCGTGCCCGAAGGGAACAGCCGGGAGAAGAACGCGGCCATGGCGGCGCTGGGCGTCGATCTGGTCGTGCACGGGCCGGATTTCGATGCGGCGCGCGACCACGCGGTCACGCTGGCGGCGGAGAAGGGGCTGTCCATGGTGCCGGCGTTCCATCCATTGCTGGTGCGCGGCGTTGCCACCTATTCACTGGAGTTTCTGCGTGCGGTGGAAGGACTGGATACGGTTTATGTGCCGATCGGGCAGGGGTCGGGCATCTGCGGCATGATCGCGGCCCGTGATGCGCTGGGCCTGACGCTCGATATCGTCGGCGTTGTCTCCGAACGCGCACCGGCCTATGCGCTGGCGTTTGAAACCGGGCAGGCCACCGTCACCAACAGCGCCGATACCTTCGCCGATGGCGTCGCCTGCCGTGCGACGGACCCGGCGGCGCTGGCGATCATCCGCAAGGGCGCGGCGCGGGTCGTGACCGTCAGCGAGGGCGAAATCGAGGCGGCGATCCGCGCCTACTACACCGATACCCACAACCTCGCCGAGGGCGCGGGGGCCGTACCGCTGGCGGCGCTGCTGCAGGAGAAATCCGCCATGGCCGGCAAGCGGGTCGGGCTGGTGCTGTCCGGCGGGAATATCGACATGGACGTGTATTCCGCCATTCTTTCATAGGTATAGCCTTCATAAAAATTGGCGTGGCGCAATCGCCGGCGGATATCGACGATATCCGCACCCTGTTCATCGAATATGGCGCGTCGCTGGATTTCGACCTCTGTTTCCAGGATTTCGATACCGAACTGGCGTCGCTGCCGGGCGCCTATGCCGCGCCGGACGGATGCCTTTTCCTGGCACGGGCCGGGAATGCGCAGGCCGCGGGGTGCGTCGGCATCCGGCCTATGGCCGATGGCGGCGCGGAAATGAAGCGGCTGTATGTCCGCGTGGACTGGCGCGGGCAGGGGCTGGGCCGTCGCCTCGCCGAGCGCGCCATCGGCTTCGCCCGGGCGGCCGGATATCCGGTTTTGCGCCTCGATACGATCCCCGGTCAGATGGCGGCGGCGGATGCGATGTACCGCACCATGGGGTTCGCGGCGACCGCCGCCTATTACGACAACCCCATCCCGGGCGCGCGGTATTACGCATTGCGGCTGGATGCTTGAACCGGCGCAAGAACCGGGTGGTTCGCCTTTTATCACCACGATAGGGTTGCGGCATGGATAGGATATCGACAGGAACGATTGCCATGATCGAAACCGATGCGACCAGCCCCTGCCGCGACTACGACCGGATCGCCGCCGCGCTGGCCTATGTGGATGAGCATTTCGAGGACCAGCCCTCGCTGGGCGAAATCGCCCGGCATGCGGGGCTGAGCGAGTTTCATTTCCAGCGGCTGTTCACCCGCTGGGTCGGGATCAGCCCGAAGAAGTTCCTGCAGCAGCTGACCCTGGAACGCGCCAAGCAGAGCCTCGAATCCTCCGCCAGCGTGCTGGATGCGGCCTATGATGCGGGATTGTCCGGCCCCGGGCGGCTGCACGACCTGTTCGTCGCCTGCGAGGCGGTGACGCCGGGTGAATACAAGGCGCGGGGCGCCGGCATGACGATCCGCTATGGCTTCCACCCCAGCCCGTTCGGGGAATGCCTGCTGCTGGTGACGGCGCGCGGGATCTGCGGGCTCGCCTTCATCGATCCGCAGCGCGAAACCCGCGAAGAGGCGCTGGCCTATCTGGCGAAGGGCTGGGCCAATGCCGCGCTTGTCGAGGACGACATGGCGACGAAGCCGTTCATCGACCGCATGTTCGGGTTGTCCGGCAATACACGCGCGGGCGAGGGATCGCCGTTGCGGGTGCTGCTGCGCGGCACCGAGTTCCAGGTGAAGGTCTGGCGCGCGCTGCTGACCATTCCGCCGGGCCGCCTGACGACCTACGAGGATATCGGCCGCCGGATCGGCTATACCTCGAACGCCGCGCGCGCCATCGGCCGCGCCAATGGCAGCAACCTGATTTCCTGGCTGGTGCCGTGCCACCGGGTGATCCGCAAGACCGGCGCCATCGGCGGCTATCGCTGGGGCCGGGAACGCAAGCTCGCCATGATCGGCTGGGAAGCGGCGCATCAGGACGCGGAGGTGGCGGCATAGGGCGGTTGCGGGGC
The DNA here is from genome assembly GCA_027619655.1 of Pseudomonadota bacterium. GTDB lineage: Bacteria > Pseudomonadota > Alphaproteobacteria > UBA8366 > MarineAlpha4-Bin1. Next base: position 4,355 of record JAQCHR010000142.1, on the reverse strand, counting down.
GGAATGGAGAACCCTGTGCCGGATTACCTTCAGATCAGGATCGATGTCGCCATGCCGGCGCAGGCGGACGGGGCCGCGCGGATGGCGCCCCAGGATGCGGCGGCGGCCTTCATCACGGTGGGCGATGACGGCTACCTGATGCAGTTGCGCGACGACAAGCCGGGGATTTTCTGTCCGGGGCAATGGGGGCTGTTCGGCGGCGCGCAGGATGCCGGCGAGGGACCGGCCGAAGCGCTGGCGCGGGAACTGGGCGAGGAACTGCACCTGCATGTCGCGCCGGCGGACCTGGGGTTCTGCTTTGCCTTCGGCGTGTCGTTTCGCGGCCAGGCGGTGTGCCAGCGGGCGTTCTACGAAATCGCGCTCGAGCCGCGGCGGTTGAAGGACCTGACGCTCGCCGAGGGGCAGGCCATGCGCGTGCTGTCCCGCGCGGAACTCTTCGCCCCGGAGACGAAGCTGTGTTCCTACGATGCCTATGCGCTGCTGACCCATTCGCAGAAAATCCGCTGATTTGCAGCGCCGCAGGGGCCCTGTCGGTTCTTCCGGAATATCAATCCATTTGTTGTATAATGTATATTATGGAAAATAATACTATCTGTGAGAGGGAGCGCGGACCACGGCGCCCCCGACAAAACAGCCTGTTACCGTACCGCCGGACAACGCAAACCGGGTATTGATCCGCGACAGCCGGCCCATGGCACGGCCCTGCATGATCGTGACCGGCGCCGTTGACGCCGCGACAAGCCCGTTACGCAACAATCCGAAGGTCAAGGCTGACGCCGCGATGCCCGTTGCGGCGTCTTCGGGATAACCGGATGCCTTCGGAAACTGTCGTGCATCGAATTGCTGCTGCGCGCCTTCGTGTAAGGCATATGGGTACAGCCCGGTCGAGCCGATTGCGGTGCACAGGCCTTCCATTCGGCTGAAATCCGGCGCGAGCGCATTGAGCCGTTCTGTATTTCGAACCGGCACCAGCGTCTTGACCCGCGAGGTCGCGGCATTTTGCACCGGCAGGTCAAGAAGATCGCTGCGGTTTAGGCCCAGGATCGCCAGCACGTCATTTTCCGCGGCACGCCCGAGATCCGTGACCGTGCCGACCGGCTGGCTGATCTCGACCACCGGCATACCGTCTTTTCCGAATGCAATCAGTCCCGTAACCGGGCCGCTCAGCGTGCGGATCCGGACAGTCCGGGACATGGTGCGATCCCGGGACGCCAGCAACCAGAGCGCCCCGATCGTGGCGTGGCCGCACATCTCCATTTCATGGTTCGGCACCCAGAAGCGGAAGGTATAGTCGAAACCGCCTTCATCGCCGGTCGTCACAAAGCCGCTTTCATGCCCGTGATCCAGCGCCACGGCCTGCATCTCTGCATCGGTCATGGCGCCGGCGTCGCAGACGACCGGGCATGGGTTGCCACCTGCGCCGTCATGGGTGAATACGTCTACGACGTCGACCTTCAAAAAACTTCCTTCATTTTCAATTGCTTGTGAAATAATCTACAGCGAAATAACCATGCCGTCATACCCGGGTTCGACCCCGGCCGGCAGTTCGTCGCACAGTGTCCGGTAGTCCAGGTCGCCGCCCATATGGACCAGCATCGCGTGCCGCGGCGCGATGCGCGCGATCCAGCTCAGCGTCAGATCGAGATGCGCATGGGTCGGATGCGGCGCGCGCCGGAAGGCATCGACGATCCAGGTATCGACGCCGGACAGCGTTTCGAAGGCCGCCTCGTCCAGCATGCTGACATCGGTGGAATACGCGAAATTACCGATGCGGAACCCCAGCGTCTTCGAGCGCCGCCCGTGTTGTTGCTCGAACGGTGTCACCGCCATGCCGGCGACCTCGAAGGGTCCTGTGACCTCGTTGGGCTCCAGCACCGGCTTGTAATAATGCAGCGGCCGGCCCTCGAAGCGTTCCAGCGGCGTGAAGCAGTATCCGAACCGTTCCTGGAGCGTTTCCAGCGTATGGGCGTCGCCATAGGCCGGCAGCGGCGCCTTCATCGCCGCATTGATCCAGCGCAGATCGTCGATTCCGTGGCTGTGATCCGCATGGGCATGGGTATAGAGAATGGCGTCGAGGCGCGTGACGCCCGCATCGAGCAGTTGTGCGCGGCAATCCGGCGAGGAATCGACCAGCACCGTCGCATCGCCGGATTCGATCAGGATCGAGGAACGCCTGCGGTGGTTGCGCGGTTCCCTGGGGTCGCAATCGCCCCAGATATCGCCGATCATCGGGACGCCGCTGGAGGGGCCGCTGCCGAGAATGGTCACCCGCATTGTCAGGCCGGCATGGTAACGCGGTTGAAAAGACGCGCGAAGTTTTCGGTCGAAAGCCTTGCAATCTCAGCCGGTTCCACGTCGCGCAACGCGGCGATAGCGTCGGCCACATGGGTCACGAAGGCCGGCTCGTTTCGCTTGCCGCGATTGGGCACCGGCGCCAGGTATGGCGAGTCGGTTTCGACCAGGAACCGGTCCGCCGGAACATCCCGCGCGACGGCCTGGACGGATTGCGCGTTCTTGAACGAAACGATTCCGGAAAAGGAAATATAAAAACCGATTTCCAGCGCTTTTTCAGCTAGTTCCGGTCCGGACGTGAAGCAGTGAATGAGGCCGGGAAACGGCCCGTCCGCGTGTTCCTCGCCCAGTATCGCGATCATGTCGTCATCGGCGTCGCGGGCATGGACGATCAGCGGCAGGCCGGTGCGCCGGGCGGCATGGATATGCGCCCGGAAACACGCCTGCTGGTCGCCCCGTGAACTGCGTTCGTAGTAATAATCCAGCCCGGATTCGCCGATCCCGACGACCTTCGGGTGCGCCGCCAGGGTGACGAGCTGTTCGGTGGTGACATCTTGCGCGCCGGCGGCTTCATGCGGGTGCACGCCGACAGAACACCAGATATGGGCGTTGGCCTCGGCGATGCCGCGCACAACCGGGAATTCGTGTAGTTTGGTGCAGATCGTCACCATGGTGCCGACCCCTGCCCGCTGTGCCCGCGCGATCACGTCGTCCAGATCGCCGTCATTCGCGTGGTAGTTCAGGTGGCAATGGCTGTCGACGAGCATTGGCACCCCCTACCCGCTTGCCGCTTCTTCTTCGACGAACCGCGGGAATACGGGGGTCGGCTTCGGCAGCGCCGTCCCGGCCTGCAGGACCGCTTCGAGACTGGTGAAATCCCGCGCATCCGCCGGCACCGAAAGCTGGTCGAGGATCTTGCCCGTCGATTCCGGCATGAAGGGCTGCACATAGAGCGTCAGGCGCCGGATCGTTTCCGCCAGCACATAGAGCACCGTCTCCATCCGCGCCGGGTCGGTCTTGCGCAGCGCCCAGGGCGCCTGGGCATCCACATAGCGGTTGGCGTCGCCGATCACTTCCCAGATACCGGTCAGCGCCAGGTGGAAGGTCTGGTCCCGCATCGACTGGCGCAGGGTGTCGAGCAGCGCCGCCGCGTCGCCGAGAATCTTGGTGTCCTCCGGGGTAAAACCGCCGGGCGTCGGCACCGCATTGCCGCAGTTCTTGGCGACCATGGACAACACCCGCTGGCACAGGTTGCCGAGATCGTTGGCGAGATCGCCGTTCATCCGGTGCATCATCGCCTGGTGGGAGAAATCGCCGTCATTGCCGAACGGCACCTCGCGCATCAGGAAATAGCGCACCGGATCAAGCCCGTAGGTTTCGATGAGCTGGTGCGGGTCGATCACATTGCCGGTCGATTTGGAAATCTTCTCGCCTTCATTGGTCCACCAGCCATGGGCGAAGACCCGCTTGGTCGGCGCCAGGCCGGCGGCCATCAGGAAAGCGGGCCAGTAGACGGCGTGGAAGCGCAGGATATCCTTGCCGACCATGTGCAGGTCGGCCGGCCAGAATTTCGTGAACAGTTCTGATTCGGTATCAGGGTACCCCACGGCGGTGATGTAATTGGTCAGCGCGTCCAGCCATACATACATGATATGGTCGTCGTCGCCCGGCACCGGCACGCCCCAGTTGAAGGTCGTCCGCGAAACAGAGAGGTCGCGCAAGCCGCCCTTGACGAAGCTGATGACCTCGTTGCGGCGTGAATCCGGCGCGATAAACCCGGGATTGGCCTCGTAGAATTCCAGCAGCCTGTCCTGCCAGGCGGAGAGCTTGAAGAAGTAGCTCGGTTCCTCGACCCAGTCGACGGTTGCCCCGGATGGCGCGATGCGGCTGCCATCCGGCCGCTTGGTCAGTTCGGATTCGGCATAGAAGGCCTCGTCGCGCACCGCGTACCAGCCGGCATAGGAGCCAAGATAGATATGGCCGTTCTTCAGCAACTGCTGCCAGATGGCCTGCACGGATTTGATATGGCGGGGTTCGGTGGTGCGGATAAAGTCGTCGTTCGA
>JAQCHR010000141.1 GCA_027619655.1 Pseudomonadota bacterium | reverse complement strand
CGGCCGCGGCAAGAGCGAACTGGCCGCCGCGCTGGTCACAACCTCGCCCGACGTGACGGTATCGACGAACCTCGGCGGCTGGGTCAACCAGCGCGGGCTGTTCAACCGCCATGAACGGCCGGATATCTTCCGGGAGGAAAATGTCGCCTCGGTGCAGAAATGGTCGCGCTCCACCACCGGGCAGCATTTCGAACTCGGCATCGCCGAAAACAACCTGTTCCTGATGCTGTCGGCGCTGGGCCTGTCGGAACCGCTGTTCGGCGCGCGGCTGCTGCCGGTCGGCACGCTTTACGATCCCTTCGTCAACCGGGGCCTGGATGCGCTGAACTACGCCTGTTACCAGGATGCCCGCTTCATGGTCGTCGGGACACCGGCCGGGATCACGCTCGCGGCGGAAGGCGGCGCGCACCAGTCGGTCAATACGCCGCTGGTCGGCATGTCGATGCCCGGCCTGTCCTATTTCGAGCCCGCCTTCGCCGACGAACTGGCGACGGTGATGGAATGGGGGTTTCGGCATATGCAGGATCCCGATGGCGGCGCGGTCTATCTGCGCCTGTCGACGCGGTCGCTCGTGCAGCCCAAGCGCACGCTTTCGGCGGCGGACAAGGAGGCCATCGTCACCGGCGCCTACTGGCTGCGCGAACCGGCTGCGGGGGCGGAACTGGCCATTGTCTATGCCGGGGCCGTGGCGCCCGAAGCGCTGGCGGCCTACGAAACCCTGCTGGAGGATATTCCCGGCGCCGGGCTGCTTGCGGTGACCTCACCGGACCGGCTGCATGACAACTGGCTCGATGCGAAGAAACGCCGCCGTATCGGCGACCGCGATGCGATGGCCCTGATCGAAACCATGCTGGGGCAGCTCGCGCCCGACGCGGTCCTGATCACGGTGATCGACGGCCATCCGACGGCGCTATCCTGGCTGGGGGCGGTGGGATCGCAGAAGGTCTCCGCACTCGGCGTGGATCAATTCGGCCAGTCGGGGGATATCCAGGACCTGTACCGCAATATGGGGATCGACGAGGATGCGATCCTCGACGCCGCCGCGTCCGCCTGCCTTACGCGGTTTCAGTAACCCGCGGTTCGCGCCATTCGCTCAGCGCCTGGCGCAGCACCTGCCAGGATGAGGAGAGCGCCAGCGACGCCATGATGATGGCGACGATCGCGTCGGGCCAGCCGGTATCGGTGGCGAAGACGCCGGCGGCGGCGATCATCACCGCGACATTGCTGATCGCGTCATTGCGGCTGCACAGCCAGACGGAGCGCATGTTGGCGTCGCCTTCCCGGAACCGGATCAGCAGCAGGGCGCAGAACACATTCGCGATGAGTGCCGCGAAACCGACCGTTCCCATGATCTGCGCCCCGGGCAGGGTGCCGTTCACCACATGCCAGATTGCGGCGCCCAGGACGAAAACGCCGAACAGCCCCATCGACGCCCCTTTGAGCAGCGCCGCGCCCGCGCGCCAGCGCAGCGACAGGCCCATGACCGCCAGCGTGATGGCGTAGGTTGCGGCATCGCCCAGAAAGTCGATGGCGTCCGCCTGCAGGGAGACGGATTTTGCGGCAATTCCGGCGGTCATTTCGACACCGAACATGACGACATTGACGATCAGGACAACAACCAGTATCCGCCGCAGTCGTGTCGTCGTCGGGGTGTCGTGCTGATGATGACTGCAACTCATGATACGAAGGAAGTTAGGTGCGAAACGGTTCGTATACTATTGCATTGACCCTGAATTTCATGCCGATCGCAAAAAAAGCAGCTTTAGAACGGAACAATTTCGTTTCAAGCCTGTTAATTGAGCAATCGAATGCCCATAAACGTATTAGCCCTATCGTGGATATTACCAACTACGCTCGAAAATCCGGCACGGCTATTATGCCATCTCGTACCGGAGGCGCTTTCAACATGGCCCAATCGATGGCGTTGGTAACCAGTTTTTCTATCGGAGCAATTATATGAATCTGCAAGTTATCGGACTTCTGGCCGGGGCGGCGCTGTTAACCGGCGCCTGCGCGCCTGGTTGAGAATGTCGCCGGCATGAAGCCGACGCAACAGGGCTTTACGGCCAATCTCCATCAGCAATATGTGGCCCTTTCCAAGGCCGAGCTCGCGGAAGGCGACCGTTACGATGCGGGTATCTTTGCCCGCCGCGCCGAACAGGCGGCCATGGGCAAGGGTTTCGACCCCGACACCCTGTGGGACCGGTCTTTCACCGATGCAAACCGCGTGCAGGTTCACCAGCAGTGGGGTCGCCTGAAGTATGCCTTGGACAGCGGCGGCCGCGAAAAATTTCCTGATCTCGCTTCCACAGCCCAGACGCAGTTCGGCTGCTGGGTCCAGGAACTCGAGGAAAACAACCAGCCCAATGACATCAAGAATTGCCGCGACGGTTATGAAGCGGCAATGAAGAAGCTGGAGGACGCCTTGAAGCCGAAACCGATGGCGAAAGCGCCGGAACCGGCGAAACCCGCCCCGGCCCCCGATGTTGTCCGCAAGTTCCCGGTGTTCTTTGACTTTAACAGCACGGAGCTGACTGAGGGCTCGCGCGCCCTTATCGAGGCCGCGTACAAGACCAGTCAGAAGGTTTCCTATTCGATAATCGACGCTACCGGCCATGCCGATCGCGCCGGTCCGGACGGGTATAACCTGAAGCTGTCCGAGCGCCGTGCCGCGGCGGTCAAGGCGGAACTGGTCCGCCTGGGTGTTGCCGCCAATAAGGTCGTCACCCTGGGCAAGGGCGAACGCGATCCGCTGACGCAGACCGATGACGGCGTCCGCGAACCGCAGAACCGCCGCGTTGAGATCGTCCTGAAGTAAGGCGATACGCCAAGACGTTTGAAGGGCCGGGTTTATTCAACCCGGCCCTTTTTCGTTGCGGCGGAACGGTCAGGCGCGCTCCCCGTGCAGGCGCTCGACCGCGATCGCCGAGGGCGAATTGTCGGGCCGCACGCTGCCATAGCCGGGTTTCATGAAGTAGATCAGCACCATGCGGCTGTCCGGCGCCGCGACGATGGAATGGAACTGATCCGATGGCAGGCGGACCAGTTGCCCCTGTGCGATGGGCAGGTCGTCGCGTCCGTCGATTACGACACTGCCGCGTCCTTCGACGATATACATGACCTCGTCTTCACCCGGATGCATATGCATCGGCGTGACCTGACCCGGCTCGTAACAATTCATCCGGACCTCGGCCACGCTGCTGGTCATCAGTTCCCGGTTGGTCCGCGCCTCGGCCGAAAACGTGATCGCGTCGGTCAGGTTTATGCAGGTCGCCGCATCATTCGCGCCCATAATTCATGCTCCCCCGTGCTGCACTTGCAAGGCATCCGGCGGTATTCTGCGCCGAAATCGCACTAAAAAGAACCCGATGCAATGCGTTACGGAACTTTAAACAGTTGGGAAAGGTACGAGTTTGACAGGCGAGTTATAAGAAATATTAGGAAATAAAGAGAAAAATTGATAAAATGATGCGAAAATCAGTAAAGCTGAAGGATAAGCCGATGGCGACAGTCACTGTTTCCCTACCAGAACCAATGAAAGAATGGATCGAATCACAGGCAGTGAACGGTCGGTACAGCGGTGTGAGTGACTACATTCGCGATCTGGTCCGGCAGGACCAAAGCCGAAAGGATCGCCGCGAAGCACTTGTTCAGGCCCTTATCGAAGGTGAGGGAAGCGGCGGTGCCCGCGAGTGGAGCCGAGAGGAATTACTTGCGGAAGCACGGCGGCGCGTCGGCCTGAAGCATGGCGACTAGGTACAGGCTCCTCCCGCAAGCGGACGCCGACTACTTTGCCATTTATGTTTATACCCGTGAGAATTTTGTAATTTCCTGTACTGAATTTTAATACTGGACCCCACTTATTTCGGAACATGATCTATGGAGAACGAGGTCCTCGCGGTGCCACGCATGAACCGCGCGTTCCCTGTTACCCCGCCTGCTGCGCCGTCCACTCGTCCAGAATCCGCCGCGCGCCGTTGGTCGCCGGGTTCATGGCCTCGTCATGGTTGGGCAGCTTCACCGTCAGCTCGATGACATAGCCGTTCGGGTCACGGAAATAGATCGAGTGGACGAAATCGTGGTCGGCGACGCCGCGGGTTTCGATGCCTTCCGCCTTGCCCTTCGCGAACATCCGGTCGAAGGTTTCCCGGTCCGTTTCCAGCGCGATATGCAGGTCGAAATCATGCTGTTTCTTGAAGTCGAAGGCCATGTCCGGCGCTTCGAAGAAGGCGAGATAGGACCCGTCGCCCAGTTCGTAAAACGTATGCAGTACATTCGCGTCGCGCCCGGTAGTGGTCGTGTCGATTGCCAGCGACCCGGCCAGTTTCAGGCCCAGAAAATCCTCGTAGAACTGTCGCGTTTCTTCCGAGTTGCGGCAGCGATAGGCATTGTGGTGCAAACCCTTGATCATGACTTTCTCCCTTGCCGGTTCTTGGCGGACGGCGCGCGACCTGCGACACTTATATGTAGGTGCGGAATTTCGTCCGCCAACCCATAGCACTGGATCCGAGGAAACGCCCCATGACCGATACCCTGCTGGAAACCGTCGCCGACGGTGTCGCCACCCTGACCATGAACCGCCCGGAAGCGCTGAATGCGATGACGCCGGACATGATGCCGGCGGCGCTTGACGCGCTGACCCGTTTCGCGAGCGATCCTGAGGTGCGCGCCATTATCCTGACTGGCGCCGGGCGCGGGTTCTGCGCCGGGGGCGATGTGAAGCGCATGGACAAGGCCGCCGCCGAACCGACGCTGGAGGAACGGGTGCTGGGCCTGCGCCAGCGGATGGAAGTGTCGCGCCTGCTGCACCAGATCGCCAAGCCGACCATTGCCATGGTGCGCGGCCCGGCGGCGGGTGCGGGGATGTCGCTGGCGCTGGCCTGCGATATGCGCATCGCCAGCGAAACCGCGCGGTTCACCACCGCCTTCGCCCGCGTCGGCCTGTCCGGCGATTTCGGCGGCGCCTATTTCCTGACCCGGCTGGTCGGCACCGCCAAGGCGCGCGAGCTGTACTGGCTGTCGGAAACCGTACCGGCGGACCAGGCGCTGGCGCTGGGCATGGTCAACCGGGTGGTGCCCGACGAGAAGCTGGAAGCGGAAACCATGGCGATCGCCAAGCGCCTGGCGGATGGGCCGGTCGTCACGCTCGGCTATATGAAGAAGAACCTGAACGCGGCGGAAACCGGATCGCTGGAAGACGTATTCGACCTCGAGGCGATGCATCATTCGCGCTGCTCCCAGACCGAGGACCACAAGGAGGCCGCCCGCGCCTTTGTCGAAAAGCGCAAGCCGGTATTCCAGGGACGCTAGGTCGCGGAAGGCTGCACAAGGGGCGCGCAGGCGTGCGATTGCCCTTTGGCGGGAAATGTTGTTACCGTAACGCTACGCGGTTCCGCTTTGTGTGATACAGGCGGCGGGAATCGGACCGGGGAAGGAAACGAACATGGTATCCATAGCTGCAGCCGCCCAGCCGGGCATTTCGGATCGGGAACACTATCTGGAGAAGGTGCGCGAGGTCGGGCCGATCATTACCGAGTCGCTCACCGAGATCGAGCAGAACCGCCGCCTGCCGCCCAAACTGCTGGACGCAATGCACAATGCCGGGCTGTTCCGCCTGCTGCTGCCCAAGGAATTCGGCGGCGGGCAGCTCAAGCCGTCGGATTTCTCCCGCGTCATCGAGGAAGTGGCCCGGTATGACGCCAGCGTCGCCTGGGTGACCTGCCAGGGCAATGGCTGCTCGCAGGTCGCCGCCTTCATGAATCCGGCCGATGCGCGGCGCATGTGGAACGACGACAAGCGCGCGGTGCTGGCCTGGGGGCCGGGGCAGTCGACCGCACAGAAGGTCGATGGCGGCTTTATCGTCAACGCGCATACGCGGTTCGCCAGCGGCTGCCGCCACGCCAGCTGGCTCGGCACCCATGCGACGCTGGTCGATGGCAAGGGCGAACCGGCGCCCGATGCCGACGGCAACAAGCAGGTCCGCACCATGCTGATGCCCAAGGCGGACGTGGAGATGGAGGATATCTGGAACGTCATGGGGCTGCGCGGGACCGCCAGCGACGGCTATATCGTGAAGGACCTGTTCGTGCCCGAAGGCAACACCCTGATCCGCGACCACGCGCCCAATCGCTGGCACGACGGCACCATGTACAAGTTCCAGCAGACCAACATGTATGCCAGCGGCTTCTCGGGGCTCGCCATGGGGGTGGCGTCGCAGATTCTGGACGAGTTCCACAAGCTGGCGCTCAAGAAAACCCCGCAGCGCCAGCAGAGCACCCTCGCGCTGAACCCGGTGGTGCAATACGAATACGCGCAGGCCCGGATCTGGCTCGATGCGGCGCGCTGCTTCCAGCGCAGCGAGTTGGACGATATGTTCGACGAGGCGGAGGCGACCGGCGAGGTCACCATCGACCACCGCATGCGCCTGCGCATCGCCACGACCCACGCGATCCACGAGGCCAAGAAGGCCGCCGACATGATGTATGAGGCGGCGGGCGCCAGCGTGATCTTCAACAGCGCACCCTTCGAACGCCGCTTCCGCGACATCCATACGGTCACCCAGCAGACCCAGGGGCGCAAGGCGCATTACCAGATCGTGGGGTCCTACTGGTTCGGCAACGAACCGGACCTGTCCTCGCTGTAGCAGGCGGCTGTTTCCAGGATTGCCGTGAGGTTTTGGTGCCGCACCAGCGCATTCGCCCCTTCGACCAGACCTTCGCCCATGACGGCCAGGACGTTACCTATGAGCTGTCGATGGCGGTGCGCGCCGGCAACCGGGTATGGATCCGCGGGCAGACGGGGCTCGATTTCGACGGCGTCTTTGTCGGCAGGGGCGACCCCGCCGCGCAGGCCGAAAATGCGCTGCGCTGCGCGGACATCCTGCTGCGCGAAACCGGCGCCTCCCTGAGCGATATCGTCAAGACGACGGTATACCTGACGGATCGGGCGCACCGGGCGCCGGTCTATGCGGTGCTCGCGAAATTGCTCAAGGGCGTCCGCCCGTGCCAGACGGGATTGATCGTCGCCGGCCTGGCGCTGCCCGAAATGCTGATGGAAATCGATATCGAGGCGGTTATTGCCGCGGACTGACGCGCCGGTTCACGACGCGCCGAGGCCGGGCATGAGGCGCAACGCGTTGCCCCGCCGGATCGCCGCCATATCCGCCGGCGTCAGCCCCAGGCCCATCCCTTCAAATGCCGCCAGCCCCTCGGTCGTATCGGACAGCGGCACATAAGGGAAATCGCTGCCCATCAGGACCTGGCGGGCGGGCACCAGCGCCAGCAGGGCGGCTATCGCCGGCTTGGAAACCGTGCCGCCCAGATCGTAATGCAGCCGGGCCAGTTCCGCCTCGACGCCTTGCGGCGCCTGTACCTTCATCTCCTCGCGCCCGTAATAGGATATCCGCGTCGCCACCATCGGCAGGAATCCGCCGGCATGGCAGAATATCCACCGGATATCCGGATAGCGCCGGAAGACGCCCTTGAACAGCATGTTGGTGACGGTGCGCGTGGTGTCCGCCGGCACTTCTGCGATCATCGGAATCACCTCCGGAAAGATGTTGCGGCAGCAGAACGGCACGGACGGGTGGACGAAGGTCACGGCCTTGCGGCGGTTCAATTCCGCCATCACCGGCTAGAAGCGCTCATCGCCCAGCCACATGTCGCCGTAACTGGTCAGCAGCCCGATGCCATCTGCGCCCAGCGTATCGAGCGCATGGGCGATTTCGGCCAGGCTCCCGGCAGGGTCCGGCAACGGGACGGCGGCGAAGAAGCCGTACCGGCCGGGATATGTCGCGACCAGCCCGGCGGCATATTCGTTTACCCGGCGCGCCGTATCGCGGGCGCGCGGCGCATCGTCGAACCATACGCCCGGCGTCGACAGGGACAGTACGGAGGTTGACACGCCGACCGCATCCATCGCAGCGATGGAAAGCTCTGGCGACCACCCCGTCCATGCCGGCGACAGCTTCCCGCCACGCCCGGCGGCGATCCTGTCGCGATATTCGTCCAGGTAGAATGGCGGCACGATGTGGTGGTGGACGTCGATGCAATGGTGGTCAGCGGCAGGCATGAGGACAGACTCCCGGACAGTGGCGGAACGGTCGCGACGAATCTAGGGCAGTCTGGATGACCCGTGGCAGGACGTAAAGTGTCGCTTCGCCGCCGTGAGGGGGAGAGGCTGCGACCGCGAGTCCCGATGTCCGGATCGAGTCCACTGCTGTCCGGTTTAATTTTGTGGACTGGTGGCACAGTGTTGATTCTACTCGTGT
>JAQCHR010000140.1 GCA_027619655.1 Pseudomonadota bacterium | reverse complement strand
CCACACCCTACCGACGAAGCGGGCCGCGCGCTATACCGGCGGATTGTGGGTCGGCAAGTTCCTGAAGACCTGTACCTACCAGAAGGTCCTGACGGACGAGGCCAGCGCCCATATCGGCGCGTATTGTTCGCGGTTGTGCATGCTGGAAGGATTCGCCGGCCATGCGGAGCAGGCCAATATCCGTGTGCGGCGCTATGGTGGCCGCAATGTGGAATACGCCACGGCGGTGGAGTAGGGCATGGCGCTGGCAAAGACGCCGTCCTTCCGGCTTGATGGCCGGCGGGCGCTGGTGACGGGGGCGGGGCGCGGGATCGGCCTAGCGGCCGCGACGGCGCTGGCCGATGCGGGGGCGGCGGTCACCCTGATTTCCCGCACCGCTTCCGAAATTGAGGCGGCGGCGGATGCCATCGCCGCAGCGGGCGGCAAGGCCGAGACACTTGTGCTCGACATCACCGACACGATGGCAACGGAAGCCGCGATTTCTGCGGCCGGGCCGTTCGACATCCTGATCAACAATGCGGGCACGAACCGGCCCAAGACCATGGCCCGCACGACGGAGGATGATTACGACGCGATCATGGACCTGAACGTGCGGGCGGCCTATTTCGTGTCCCGGGCGGTGACGAACGGGCTGATGGCCGCCGGCAAGCCGGGATCGGTGATCCATGTATCGTCGCAGATGGGGCATGTCGGCGGGCCGAAGCGCACGGTCTATTGCGCGTCCAAATTCGCCATCGAAGGGCTGACCAAGGCGATGGCGCTGGAATTCGCACCGCACAATATCCGCGTCAACTCCATCGGCCCGACCTTCATCGAAACGCCACTGGCGCGACAGTCCCTCGCCGATCCGGAAATGAACGCCTATATCATGTCGAAGATAAAGCTGGGGCGGGTCGGGCAGGTGGAGGACCTGATGGGCGCCATCGTGTTCCTCAGCTCCGACGCCGCCGCCATGATCACCGGCGCGGCGCTGCTGATCGATGGCGGCTGGACGATCGGGTAGGCGCTCCCGTCAGAACATGAGCCGGGTTCCGATAACGGCAAACCAGGCCGCGGCGTCCTCGCCCTCGGCCTTGGCGAAACCGGCGGTGTCGCCGAGTTTCCGCTCATAGACGAACCCGATATAGGGCGAAATCGCGCGATCCACGATATCGTAGCGGAGCCGCAATCCGACCTCGATACTGTTCAGCCCTGACCCGACGCCGATTTCCCGGTCCTCGGCGAAAGCGAAATCGATATCGGCCGAAGGCGTCAGGATCAGCCGGTTGGTCAGCAGCAGTTCGTATTCGACATCGAGCCGCGCGGCAGCGTCGCCCGTCTCGCTGACGAACAGATCCGCGTCGATCTCGAACCACTGCTTTGCCAGACCGGTGACACCAAGCACGCCGAACCAGCGATCCGGCCCGTCCGGCGTATCCAGCCGGACGCCGGCCTTCACGTCGAAGAAGTCGGAAACCGGTTTCTGGAGGACAATCCGGTTTTCCATCCGCTCCAGCGTATCGGTTCTCGTGTTGTATTCGCCCTGGCCGAGCCAGCGGAGCTTCAATTCGTCGGTGCCGACAAAGGCATCGCCGTTCCAGGCCGCGGTTCTGTCCTCGCCTTCGCCCAGACGGTATTCAACTTCCTCCATCTGGATGCCATAGAAAATCAGCCCGGCCTCCTGGGCCTGTGCCGGAAACGACAGGACGGCAGCCGCCAGCCCCGCCAGCAGGAAGGTCGTGATCCTGTGCATCCTGTGCATCCTCATCGAACGGTATCCAGCCGGGCGGCTTTCGGCCCGCCTTCGACGATGACCTTGCGGAACATGCCCGCCGCCGCGTGATAGGCGAGATGGCAGTGGAAGGCCCATTGTCCCGGGGCGTCCACTTCCGTTTCCATGTAAACGGTGGTGCCGGGCGACACGCTGACCACGTGCTTTACTGGGTTCCATTTCCCGGCGCCGGTGTCGAGAATTGACCACATGCCGTGCAGGTGCATCGGATGCGTCATCATCGTCTCGTTGACGAACTTGAACCGGACCCGTTCGCCGTATTGCAGGCGGATCGGTTCGGCATCCTCGTATTTGACGTCGTTCAGCGACCAGATATACCGCTCCATGTTGCCCGTGATGCGTATGACGATTTCCCGCGTCGAGTCGCGGTGCGGGTAAAGCGGCTTCTGCGCCTTCAGGTCGTCATAGGACAGGAACTTGCCACCCTCCGCCGCGACCGGTGCAAGACCGCTGCCTGGCGCATAGAACGGATCGGGTTTCGCGGTGCCTGTCATTTTCGAATGGTCCATTCCTGTCATCTTTGAATGATCCATCCCGGCCATATTCGAATGGTCCATGCCCGCCATGCCTTCATGGCTCATGCCCATATCCGCCATGGTCAGCAACGGCCGTTCCCGCATGTCGGGAACGGCTGCCGCCATGCCTTCGCGCGGCGCCAGCGTGCCACGGGCATAGGCGGTGCGGCCCATCGATTCAGCGAAGATCGTATAGGCCTGGTCCTCCGTCGGACGCACGATGACGTCATAGGTTTCGGCAACAGCAATGCGGAACTCGTCCACCTTGACCGGGCGCACATTGTTGCCGTCCGCCTGGACGACCGTCATGTCTAGTCCCGGGATCCGGATATCGAAATAGGTCATCGCCGAGGAATTGATGAAACGCAGGCGCACCCGTTCGCCCGGCTTGAACAGCCCGGTCCAGTTCTGGTCCGGGCCCTTGCCGTTGATCAGCGGGGTGAATCCCTGCAGGTCCTCCACATCCGTCGGCATCATCCGCATGTCGCCCCAGGCCTGCCGGTCGGCGACAGTTGCCGCCAGCCCGTTCCTTTCGGCGTCGCTGAAGAATTCGCCAACGGTCTGTTGCTGGCGGTTATAGTAATCCGGCATCGATTTCAGATTCCGCATGATCCGCGCCGCGGCATGCGGGTGCGCGTCCGTCAGCTGGACCACGTAATCCCTGTCGTAGCGGAACGGTTCGCGGTCCTTCGGCTCGATGACGATGGCGCCATAGGCCCCATCCGGTTCCTGCATGCTGGAATGGCTGTGAAACCAGTAGGTCCCGGCCTGGACGATGGGAAATCTGTAGGTAAAGGTTTCGCCCGGCGCGATGCCGGTATAGCTGATCGTCGGCACACCATCCATTTGGTAGGGCAGGATCAGCCCGTGCCAGTGAACCGATGTGTCGATATTGAGGTTATTGGTCACGTTGATGGTGACCTCCTCGCCCTCCGTGAAGCGGAGAACGGGCCCCGGCGAGGCCCCGTTATAGCCGATGCCCGCCCTTTGGAAGGCGCCGGTATCGATAGTTACCCGATCGACTGTCAGCTCGTAGGTATTCGCCTGGACGGCAAATGGCGACAACAGGGCGGCAACGACCACGCCCTGTAGCGCCATGCTGGATGGAAATACTCGCATTTGGGATGCTTTCATTTGATTGGCGGGAAATGAACGTAATCGCTGTGCGACGCCTTATTTTACGTGCATCTTTCCGACCATCCCGGCCTCGTAATGGCCCGGGACATTGCAGGCGAATTCAAGCTCCATCGCCTTGGTGAATTTCCAGATTATTTCCGCGGATTTTCCGGGTTCGAGCAGAGCGCTGTTCGGATCATTGTGTTCCATGGTTTTGCCGCCACCCATATCCATCTTCATCATGTCGTGGTTGATCCTGTCGGCCTCCAGCGCACCATGCTCCATCATCGTCATCATCTCTTTCTGATGACGGGCATGCATCGCGGCGGTTCCGATATTGAATTCATGGACGAGTTCGCCCTGGTTCGAAATCCTGAAGCGAATCGTCTCACCGGCCTTGACGTCGATGTTTTCCGGCTCGAAGAAATTCTCCTTCAGGGTGATATCGACGGTGCGGGTGACGTTTGAGGCCTTGCCCGGCGCGCCGAAATCGAACCCGTGACCCGCGTTCCCGTCAGCGTGACCATGCCCGCCACTGTGGGGGCCGGCGGCATAGGATGGTGCCGTACCGAGCAGCAGCGCGGCGGCGGTATAGCTGAGAGCGGCGAAAGCCTTGATCGTCATATAGTTTTTCATTGAACCATTCCCTTTTACTGTGATCGCATGCGCAGGGGCGTCAACGGACACACGCATAGTGCAGACGTCATCGAGACGGCGTTAATCGGTATGTTATGGGGTATTACCGGCACCAGGCGGTCCGGCTCATCTGACCCATGCCTTGCGGCAGGCATTGCCGTCAGATCGATGGGTCAGCCCGGGAGGCGGCTGCCTCGTGGGGGTCGCAGCAGGGGCGTGATGTCCCGGCCGCTATACGGGACTGCGCGTTGCAGTCGCGAGTCATCGCTGATGTGGTGCAGCCAGTCGTGGTGTGTTTCGCAACCGGCGGCGAAAAAATGGCATGCCGTTGTGCCGCCATGGCAATGGTGATCCGCCGCCTGCCTGTCGCCGGTTGCACCGTGAGACGGTTCGCCACCGGAAAATAGGTCCGCGGCGTGCGTGCCGCCCGTATCGGCATTCGCAGCATGAGCGTTTGCGGTGGACGACAGGGTTACCATCGCCCAGACGATTGCGGCGCAGAATAAAGGTATGAGAAGCGCGGCGCGTCGAAAGTGAACCATATTGACTATATGGAGCTTCCCCCGACGGGAAGGTCAATGGCGAATTTCAAGTTCGACATAGATGGCCTGTCCGATACGTCTGGAGGCGAATTAGCGGCCGGTCATGTCCCGGTCGTCATTTCGTCGGCGTGCCGCGCAGGCAGGTGCGGTGCAGGACGCGCGGGTATTTCGTCGTGTCGAAATTCCCGTCGGCATGATGCAGCAGGCAGCGGTTGTCCCACATCAGCACGTCGCCTTCGCGCCAGTTGTGGCGGAAGACGAATTGTTCCTGGGTGGCGTGGTCTTCCAGCTTTTCGATCCGCGCACGGCCTTCCGCCATCGGCATGCCGTCGAGATGCGAGGCATGCATGCCCATGAACAGCGCCTTCCGGCCCGTTTCAGGATGGGTCCGGACCAGCGGGTGGACGTTGTCCGGCGCGTCGCGTTTTTCCTGCTCCGACATGACCCGGCCGATATTTTCCCGTGACAGCTCCCAGCTGTGCATGACCTTGACGTCGGACAGTTCGGCTTTCGCCGGTTCCGGCAATGCCTCATAGGCGGCGTACATATTCGCGAAAACCGTGTCGCCGCCCGCGGGCGGCAGTATGACCGCGTGCAGGATGGTCGCCATCGAGGGTTCGGGACGGAAGGATTTGTCGGTGTGCCATTTTTCGGATTTGACGCGGCCCAGCAGCTTTCCGTCATCGTCCATATTGGTCACCACATGCACCAGGGGAATGTCGTTGGTGCCCAGGTTGCGCAGGGTATGGCGCTCCAGCGTCCCGAACTGCGCCGTGAAATCCACCTGCTGCTGCTTGGTCAGCTTCTGGTCGCGGAATACGATGACCTGGTATTGCAGAAACGCATCATGGACAGCGTCGCGTGTAGCATCGTCCAGCGGCCGGCTGAGGTCGAGACCGATGATTTCCGCGCCCATCAGTGCCGAAAGCGGCCGGATTTCGAAGCCGGTTTGTGCGGCTGTCTTGGTAAGGGTCTGCGCTTCCATCTGATAATTCTCCTGCCTGCGGATCGACGGGGCCGGATGGTAGCGCCTTCGCCGAGGGTTGGGAAGTGTACCACGCGGGTCCGTGCTCTGATAACGTGGGCAACAGAAACCGTTTATCAAGCGACGACGGCGGCGCCGGGGAGGGAATGACAATGATAAAAAGCGAAAACAGAATCCTGACAACCCATGCCGGCAGCCTGCCGCGCCCGCCGGCCCTGACATCCCTGTTTGCCCTGCGGGCGCGGGGCGAGGCCATCGACACGGCGGCGCTGGACCGGCTGATCGACGAGGCGACCCGCTGGGTCATTCCCAAGCAGGTCGCCGCCGGCGTCGATATCCTCAACAATGGCGAACAGCCGCGCGAGGCGTTCTTCCTGTATGTCCGGCATCGGATGAGCGGGTTCAACGGGCTGGGTACGCGCCGGCCGCCGGCGGATGTCACGAAATACCCGGCCTTCGTCGAACAGCGCAAGGCGATGATGGGGGGCCGCGAGGCGGTCAATAATTTCGAGGTCCCGACGGTCACGGGCGAGGTCCGCTATCTGGATCCGGCCTTCGTCGCCCGGGAATGCGACGACTTCCGCGCCATCCTCGACGCAGACAAGCCCGCCTTTTCGGAAGCCTTCGTGACCGCGCCGTCGCCCGGCATCATTGCGGCGGCGATCCCGAACGAGTATTACGACACATTCGACAATTACCTGGACGCCATCGCCACCGCGCTGAAGGTCGAATACGATTCGATCACCCGGCACGGTTTCCTGCTGCAACTGGATTGCCCGGACCTGGCGCTGGAACACCATGTCACCTATGCCGAACGGCCGATGGCGGAATTCCTCGATTTCGTCGAACGGGCGGTTGGCGCGATCAACCGCAGCCTGGCGGACGTGCCGCGCGAAAACGTGCGGCTGCATGTCTGCTGGGGCAATTATGAGGGCCCGCACGACATGGACGTGCCGCTGAATGAAATCCTGCCGATCCTGCAGAAAGCCGATGTCGGCGCCATCGTGCTGCCCTTCGCCAATCCGCGCCATGCGCATGAATACAAGGTGCTGGGCGACATGAAGCTGGCGGATGACCAGAACCTCGTCGCCGGCGTCATCGACACGACCTCGAACTATATCGAGCACCCCGAAACCATCGCCGACCGGATCGAGCGCATTGCGCAGGTTATCGGTGACCCGTCGCGGGTGATCGCCGGCACCGATTGCGGATTCGATACCTCCGCCGGGATGGGCAAGGTGGCCGAGGACGTCGTCTGGGCCAAGCTCCGCGCGCTTGCGGATGGCGCGAAACTGGCCAGCGAGCGGCTGTTTTAATCGCGCTTACGCCCAGGGATCGATGGCGTATTTCGCGATCACGTCGGGCCGGTAGTCGTAGCCAAGGCCGGGTTTCTGCGGCAGCAGGACCCGGCCCTTTTCGACGACCGGCTGGGTGTCGATCAGTCGCCGGAAATTCACGATAGTGTCGTCGTTGAATACCTCGATGAACGTCGCGTTCGGGGTGCTGGCGACGATATGGACGTGCATTTCGTGATAGGCGTGCGGGGCAACCGACACGCCGTAACTTGCCGCCGTGGCGGCAATGCGGCGGAATTCAGTGATGCCGCCGCAGCAGATCGCGTCCGGTTGCAGGATGGTGGCCGCACCCTTTTCCAGGATTTCCTTGAAGCGCCAGCGGCCGGCCTCGATCTCGCCGGTGGCGACCGGGACATTGGTGCGCTGGACCAGCCGCGCGTGGTTGTCGAGATCGTCTGGCGAGAATGGTTCCTCGAAGAAATACGGGTCATAGGGCTCGTAGATGCTGACAAACCGCATCGCTGTTTCGATATCCTTCCAGGCATTGGATATGTCGAGCATCAACAGGACATCGCCGCCGACGATATCGCGGATCGCGGCAAGCCGGGCTTCTTCCTCCCGCAGGCCCAGCAGGCCGACCTTGATCTTCACCGCGTCGAAGCCGATATCGACGAAGCCCTGTACTTCCGCCGCCAGGTCCTCCGGCGTCTTGCCGTCCAGGTAATAGCCGCCGCTGGCATAGCCGCGAACCGATTCCTTCTGGAACCCGCCAAGCATCCGGTAGAGCGGCATGCCGGCGGCCCGGGCATTGTGGTCCCATAGCGCGATATCCAGCGCGCTGAGCGCCCGCATCACGGATCCGGCGCGGCCCTGCAGCAGCGCTTCCTGGTACATCTCCGCCCAGAGCCCCTCGACGCGAAACGGGTCCTCGCCGATCAGGACCGGGGCCAGCAGGTTGCGCACCGCCTCGGTCACGATGCCGCCGCCGCTGCTGCCGCCATAGGTGAAGCCGATGCCCTTGTGGCCGTCATCCGCCTCGATTTCGACCAGTGTCAGGTCGCGGGCCAGCACCTTGCGGGTGGCGAATGTCGTCGGGTTGTCGAGCGGGATGCGGACGGTACAGGCGCGGACCGCGGTGATTTTTGTCATGGTGCAAGCTCCGGGTATCGGCGGGCGAAAATGCCAGCGCACCATGTCAATGCGCGGCTGGCGCCGTCAATAGGCGACAGCCGCCCTTCGCGGTTTCAGCGCGGGCAGCTGATGCGGGCGATAAAGGGCTTGGCTTCCTTGAAGATCGCATCGCGCGGCCGCGGCTTGCGGGCCGGCGCGCGCTGGATATCGACGTCATGGGTGGCGAGAAAGCCGAACACAACCGGGTTGGAGATCGCAAACCCCCGGTCGAGGATCAATTCGCCGCGCGCCTGAAATGTCTTGACCGTATTAAGATGGGCATACACA
>JAQCHR010000139.1 GCA_027619655.1 Pseudomonadota bacterium | reverse complement strand
CAGGTCCACCGCGCTGGCGGCCAGCGCCGGACCGCTCCGCCGGGTAACGCCGTCCAGCCCGGCCAGCGCGTCGCTGGTCGATTCCGCCGCCGCGCCGATGACGACCCGCTCCCAGCCCTCCGCCGCGCCGCGCCGCGCGCCCTCGTCCAGCAACGCCGCGACGCATTGCCCCTCGCCGTCCCCCGCAACGCCGCGGTCCAGCAGGAAGCCGTTATATTCGAGATACAGGGAATCGATGTCTAGCCGCCCGGTTTCATGCAGGTGCAGCGCCGCCCCCGACAGGCGGTCGCCCGCGGCCCGGCACAGCAGCGCCAGCGCGACGGTCCGGCCGCCCGACACGCCCCGCAGCAGGATCGGCGGGGTATCGAGGATTGCAAGCCAGGCGCCAATCCAGTCCCAGGACAGGAAGAAGCCGCCATCCGCGCGGGATTCGAGGTCGCGCCAGACGGGTTCCAGCACGGCCGGGTCGGCCGCCGGCGTGAATGAAAAGGCAATGCGCTCCATCAGGTGAAACGGACGGCGCTGCGGGCCGGATCAGCCTTCCAGCAGTTCGGGGACCTTGGAATCCGGCTTGCCGCCATCCTTGCCGCCGCCACCGCTGCCGTCGCCATCCGGGCGTTTCCGGCTTGGCGGGGCGCTGAATTCGAAGGCCAGCTTGTCGTCGGCCAGCACCACCTTGACCATGCCGCCCTTGGCGAGCGCGCCGAACAGCAGTTCCTCCGCCAGCGGCTTCTTGATGTTCTCCTGGATGACCCGCGACAGGGGCCGGGCGCCGAACTTCGGGTCGTAGCCCTTGCGCGCCAGCCAGTCGCGCGATTCGTCGTTCAGCTCGATGCTCACATTGCGGTCGGCCAGCTGCCCTTCGAGTTCCATGATGAACTTGTCGACAACCCGGTGCACGACTTCCTGCGACAGCGAGGCGAACCCGATCACCGCGTCCAGCCGGTTGCGGAATTCCGGCGTGAACATGCGGTTGACCGCCTCTTCATCCTCGCCGACCCGCGCCTCGCGGGCGAAGCCCATGGCGGGTTTCGCCATGTCGGCGGCGCCGGCATTGGTGGTCATGATCAGGATCACGTTGCGGAAATCGACCGCCTTGCCGTTATGGTCGGTCAGCTTGCCGTGATCCATGACCTGCAGCAGCACGTTGAACAGGTCCGGATGCGCCTTCTCGATCTCGTCAAGCAGCAGCACGCAATGCGGATGCTGGTCGATCGAGTCGGTCAGCAGCCCGCCCTGGTCGAACCCGACATATCCCGGCGGCGCGCCCAGCAGGCGCGACACGCTGTGCCGCTCCATGTATTCGGACATGTCGAAGCGGGTGATCTCGATCCCCATGGTCTTGGCGAGTTGCCGCGCGACCTCGGTCTTGCCGACGCCGGTCGGGCCGGAGAAGAGATAGCTGCCGATCGGCTTTTCCGCCTCGCGCAACCCGGCGCGGGACATCTTGATCGCCGTCGACAAGGCGTCGATCGCCGCATCCTGGCCGAACACGACCGTCTTCAGGTCGCGGTCGAGGTTCTTCAGCGAGTCCCGGTCGTTGCTGGACACCTGTTTCGGCGGGATCCGCGCCATCATGGCGACGACCGCTTCCACATCGCGCACGCCGATGGTCTTCTTGCGCTTCGATTCCGGCAGCAGCATCTGGGATGCGCCGACCTCGTCGATCACGTCGATCGCCTTGTCCGGCAGCTTGCGGTCATTGATGTATTTCGCCGCGAGGTCCACCGCGGTTTTCAGCGCCTCGTTGGTATAGCGCACCTGGTGGTGATCCTCGTAATAGGGTTTCAGGCCCTGCAGTATCTTGATCGTATCGGCGATGGAGGGTTCGCTGACATCGATTTTCTGGAACCGGCGCACCAGCGCGCGGTCCTTTTCGAAATGGTTCCGGAATTCCTTGTAGGTCGTCGATCCGATGCAGCACAGCGTGCCGCCCTGCAGTGCCGGCTTCAGCAGGTTGGACGCATCCATCGCCCCGCCGCTGGTCGCGCCGGCGCCGATCACCGTGTGGATTTCGTCGATGAACAGGATCGCGCCGTCTTCTTCCTCCAGCTCCTTCATGACGGCCTTGAGCCGTTCCTCGAAATCGCCGCGATAGCGTGTCCCCGCCAGCAGCGCGCCCATGTCGAGCGCGTAGATCGTCGATTTTGCCAGCACGCCCGGCACATCGCCCTCGACAATGCGCTTGGCCAGTCCTTCGGCGATCGCGGTCTTCCCGACGCCCGGGTCGCCGACATACAGCGGATTGTTCTTCGTCCGGCGGCACAGAATCTGGATCGTCCGGTCGACTTCGTTCTTGCGGCCGATCAGCGGATCGATCTTGCCCGCCTTCGCCTTCAGGTTCAGGTTCACGCAATAGGCTTCGAGCGCCTCGTTGCCCTTTTTATTCACGTTCTCCGCCGTCGCTTCCTCGTCGTTGCCGCTGACGCTCCGAGTTGCCGATTCGCTCGGCACCTTGGCGATACCGTGACTGATGTAGTTGACCGCATCGAACCGGGTCATGTCCTGCGCCTGCAGGTAATAGACCGCATGACTTTCGCGTTCGGAGAACATCGCGACCAGAACGTTGGCGCCGGTCACTTCCTCCCTTCCGGAGGACTGGACGTGGATCGCGGCGCGCTGCAACACTCGCTGGAAACCCGCCGTCGGCTTCGGGTCCTCGACAAAATCGGCTACCAGCATTTCGAGTTCGCCATCGAGATACTCGCCAAGGTCCTTTCGCAACCTGTCGATATCCACACCACAGGCGCGCAACACGGCCACGGCGTCCCGATCGTCACTCAGGGCAAACAGCAGATGCTCGAGTGTTGCGTATTCATGACGCCGCTCGCTCGCTAACGCGATTGCACGGTGCAGGCTTTCTTCCAGATTGCGCGATAACACGGGAATATCAGTCCTTTTCCAGAGTACACTGCAACGGATGATGATTCTTGCGGGCGAATTCCATCACCTGGTTAACTTTGGTCTCCGCTACTTCATACGTAAACACACCACAGACACCGACCCCCTTTTGGTGTACGTGCAACATGATCTGGGTGGCGGCTTCCGGTCCCTTGTTGAAGAAGCGCTCCAGAACATGCACGACGAATTCCATGGGCGTATAATCGTCATTCAACATTAAAACTTTATACATCGACGGTTTTTTTGTCTTCGGTTTGGCTTTTACAACCACTCCGGTCCGAATATCACCATCTGTACCGTTATTCTGATCGCTCATCGCGTCCCGCACCAGCGTCTAATTAGTCTTCATGTATATTGGTTCGCCATCCACCGAGGAAAAGGGACAGCCGCGATAGAATATACCCGCATCGCGAATCCCGGAAGTGTTTCCGACGCAATAAAAAAACGGCCCGGGAGCAAGAAACTCCAGGGCCGTCCTATTAGTCGCTGTATATCTGGCCGCGCAATTTGCACGAATCGCATTTGGTTCAACCGGCCGCGACTTTCATGAACTTCGAGATACCATCGTCGAATCGCTTCTGGATCGGCGCGACGGCTTCGTTGACAGTCTTCATGGACAAATCCGAAATCTTGGTGCCTTCGCTGGCCAGGATGTCGAAACGCTGTTTCGCGAAATCGGTCTGGACGTCGATCATGTCCTGAACGGTTTTCGCCGCCATGACCGCTTTGGCGGCCTCGGCTGCATGCTCTGCTGTGCCCTGTGCGTAGGCGAGGCAGGCTTTGCTGATCTCTTCATATCCCTTGAACCAGATATCGCCGGCCGCAACCAGCACGTCCATGTTGTCCTTGCTGGCCGTCGCCAGTTCGTCGTAGCTGCCGAGCAGCGCCTTGCTCGCCTTTTCACAATGGGCACGGCTCGCGGAAGCAACCTGCTCGTAGCCTTCCGTCGATGCCTTGAATGCCTGTTCTACCGTATCCTTGGCAACCGCAAGCGCTTCCTCAATCGTCTTGGTTGCGTCCTTTGCGGTGCCCGTTGCCTTCGTCGCCATGATATAACTCCCAAACATCTCATTTATGCCGCGATTGAATTCCAAGCGCATTCCGTAGCAGCGCGGACGTCTTGCTGCGGTGCAACATTCCTATAATCATGAATGTGGGAACTGCCCCCACGGTGTCAACAGATTATTTTGTGCGCTGCAACATTTTTTCATAAACCCTACGAATTGACGGAAAGTCCCGCATCCAGCACCGGCCGGGCCGATGCCGGGTTACCTGCCATGGAACGCGAATGTTGCAACGATTGCGATATCGCGTGCGGTGTGGCGTCCCCGCGAAACATGTGTCGCGGATGTCAGAACCGATGGACAATAGTCTAATTCTTAACTAACCTGCGTAATGATATGGATTCATGATGAAATTTTAGCGTGGTCAGGCGCAATCGCAAGAAACATGGAACAGAATCGTTTTTTCAGATCCACCGTATTCGGGCTCGCCATTGCAGCGCTCGCGCTATTTTGGCTGCAGGCATCCCCGGCGCAGGCGCGCTACGCAGCCATCGTGATCGATGCGGATAACGGGCGCGTCCTTCATGCGGTGAACCCGGATACGCAAAAATATCCGGCATCCCTGACAAAAATGATGACCCTGTATCTGGTTTTTGAGGCGCTGGAATCGGGCAGGCTGAAACTCGACACCCCGTTATCGGTGTCGCGCCGCGCCGAAGGCATGTCGCCGTCGAAGCTGGGCCTGAAAAGCGGCGACACGATTTCCGTCGAATCGGTAATCCTTGCTCTGGTGACCAAATCCGCCAACGACGCCGCCGTTGTCGCGGCCGAAGAACTCGGCGGCACGGAAATCGAATTTGCGAAAGCCATGACGGCAAAGGCGCGTGAACTTGGCATGCGGAATACTACGTTCCGGAATGCTTCCGGCCTGCCGAACCAGGGACAATTGTCCACCGCGCGCGACATGGCCAAGCTTGCCGGCAGGCTGATCAAGGATTTCCCGAAATATTACGCGTATTTTTCGCGTGACCAGTACAGTTTCCGCGGACAGGAATACAAGAATCACAATAACCTGCTGCGGTCCTACGAAGGGACCGACGGGGTCAAGACAGGTTACATCCGCGCTTCCGGTTTCAATCTCGCCGCGTCCGTAACAAGAGACAATCATCGTCTGATTGGGGTCGTCTTCGGTGGGAAAACGGCAAAGTCGCGCGACAAGCAAATGACCGCGCTGCTCGAACGCGAATTCAAGAAACTCGCAACCCAGGACCAGGAACTGGCTGAGAGCAACAGGTTCGCGGATCTGAGCCGGAAAAAACTTAACCGCCCCATCGACGAGGCGCCCGCCCGAATCGCACTTCGCCCCGTGCCAGCAGCACCAGTCGCCGAGGCGCGCCCGGTCGTGGCGGAGGCATCCGTTTCCCCTGCGCCGGTTGCGGCCGAATTGGCGAAACCGCAAACGATTTCCGCGCCATCCAATGCATGGGCGCAAGATGATACGGAATGGGCGATCCAGGTCGGCGCCTATGGCGATATCGCACCGGCGCGGGCCGCAGCCCAAAAAGCCGTTTCGCGCATCCCGGAACTGACCGAGCGCACGCATATCAGTATCGCCCCCTATCGCACCGGTGACCATATCATGTATCGGGCCCGGCTTATCGGCATGAGCGGCGACAGCGCAAAACAGGCCTGCAAACAGCTTGAACGGCGGCAGATACCCTGTATCGCGATTGCACCGGACCGGGTCCGCCAGCCACAGGCATCCGACAACAATCAGACGGCAACGCGGCAACCCTGAAATCGGGTCGTGATCGACCTGACCTAGAAAGCCGGCGCGTCGACGCCGCAACCCCGCAGGTGATCGACTGCGGTACCCTTCAATCGTGCAAGTCCGGCATCGGTTGCCGATTCACAACGCACGACGAGCACGGCCTGGGTATTCGATGCCCGAAGCAGCCACCAGCCATCCTCGTTCAGCACGCGCACACCATCCGTGTAGTCAACACGGGCAGATGTCTCCGCAAGCCGGGCTTTGACCGCATCGATTACGCCGAATTTACGGTCTTCCGCAATGTCGAACCGGATTTCAGGTGTGTTCACGACCTGCGGCAGGGCATCGCGCATTTCCGCCAGCGACCGGTTGCCATGGGCGACGATATCGAGCAACCGGACAGCCGCATAGAGCGCGTCATCGAAGCCGTAATAGCGGTCCGCAAAAAAGATGTGGCCACTCATTTCGCCCGCCAGCGGTGCCGACAGTGCGGCCATCTTGGTCTTGATGATCGAATGCCCGGTCGCTGCCATGACAGGGTTGCCGCCATAGCGTTTGATTTCGTCGAACAGCACCTGGCTCGCCTTGACATCGGCGATGACCGACGATCCCGGGCGCCGCGCCAGCAGGTCGCGCGCATAGATAGACAGCAACTGGTCGCCCCACAGGATACGCCCCTTGCCGTCGACGACGCCGATCCGGTCGCCATCGCCGTCAAAGGCGATCCCGAGGTCGCAGCTTTCCCTTGCGACGGCGTCCTGAAGCTGCCGCAGGTTCTCGGGTACTGTCGGATCCGGATGATGGCTGGGAAACGTACCGTCGATTTCCGCGTTCAGGAGCACATGCGTGCCGGGTAATTGCCGGGTCAGCGCAACCATCGCCTCGCCCGCCGACCCGTTGCCGGCATCCCAGGCGACCTTGAGTCCCCGTGTCGCCGTGTAGTCGATCCGGAGGCGCGATACATACGCCGCCATCAGGGCGATATCGCTGGCGGTTCCCGCGCCATCCACCCAGTCTCCCGCGGCGGCCAGCAAGCCCAGCTTCTGGATATCGCCGCCCCAGAACGACGCGCCGCCCAGCATCATCTTGAACCCGTTATGGTTCGGGGGATTGTGCGACCCCGTGACCATGATGCCGCCATCGGCATGCATGGCCTTTGTCGCGAAATACAGCGAGGGCGTTGGGCCGAGGCCGATCCGCAGGACCTGCATGCCACTATCGCACAAGCCTTCGATCAGTTTTTCCGCAAGCGCCGGCGAACTCACCCGGCCGTCGAATCCGACGCAGACCAGCCGCCCGTCGCGGCGCGCCACGGTTGTCCCGAACGACCGGCCCAGCGCGTAGGCGTCTGCCGGAAAAAGGGTATCTCCCACCGTCCCGCGGATATCGTATTCGCGCAAAATCTGCGGCGAGAATTTATGCCCGGTCATTTGGCGCCTGCCAGTTCCCGGCTATCCGCAGCTACTGGCTTAGCCGGTCGTCCGATGCTGCGATACACGAAACCTGCCGCCGCCATCTCCTCCGGGTTATAGATGTTCCGGAAATCGAGCATCAGGGGCTGGCGAAGCAGCGAACGGACGCGGGACAGATCCAGCATGCGGAACTCGTCCCATTCCGTAATGATGATCACCGCCGAGGCGCCTTCCATGGTCTCGTAGGCACCGGGACACCATTCCACCCCGGGCAGCAGCGGCGTGGCCTCTTTCATGCCTTCCGGATCATAGGCGCGAATATGGGCCCCCGCCTCGATCAGCGCCGGAAGGATATCGAGACTGGGCGCCTCGCGCATGTCATCCGTATTCGGCTTGAAGGTCACGCCCAGCACCGCCAGCGTAAGCCCGTCCACGGCACCGCCGCAGGCGGCAATCACCCGGGCGGCCATGGCCTTCTTGCGATTGTCATTGGCCTCGATGACCGATTCCACGATCGTCATTGGCGCGCCGTAATCCCGCGCGGTTTTCACCAGCGCGAGCGTATCCTTTGGAAAACAGGACCCCCCGTATCCCGGACCCGCATGCAGGAACTTGCGACCGATCCGACCATCCAGCCCGATCCCGCGCGCCACATCCTGGACGTTCGCCCCCACTTTGTCGCAGACATCGGCGATTTCGTTGATGAACGTGATTTTCGTGGCGAGGAACGCATTGGTCGCATACTTGATCAGTTCCGCCGTTTCGCGCTGCGTAAACAGCATCGGCGTTTCCAGCAGGTAGAGCGGCCGGTACAGCATACGCATGACCTCCTGGGCGGCGCTGCTATCGGTACCGATAACGATCCGGTCCGGCCGCATGAAGTCTTCGATGGCCGACCCTTCGCGCAGGAATTCCGGATTGGAAACGACGTCGAAATCCGCGTTGGGGCGCGCTTCCCGGATTACCCGGTCAACTTCTGCCCCGGTCCCGACCGGAACCGTTGATTTTGTGACGACAACCGTATAGCCCTCCAGGGATTCGGCGATTTCCCTGGCGGCGGCATAGACATAGCTGAGATCGGCGTGGCCGTCGCCGCGCCGGCTCGGCGTGCCGACGGCGATGAAGACCGCGTCCGCCTCGGCCACCGCCGGCTTGAGGTCGGTGGTGAAGGTGAGCCGCCCGGCCTTGACGTTGGCCTCGACCAGCTGATCGAGGCCCGGCTCGTAGATCGGCATCAC
>JAQCHR010000138.1 GCA_027619655.1 Pseudomonadota bacterium | reverse complement strand
CGTCTTCTTCGTCATAGACATTATAGGTTGTTCCGTTTTCGCGGATCAGCCGCTGCGCCGTTTCCCACGCGACTTCCAGTTCAACCCGCCGAGCCGCGTCCAGTTCATTCAGAACCGCCCGCCAGTGCGGCCGGATCTCCCCGCTGGCATCGACCATCTCGTCGAATGCGCCTTGGAAGGGCCTGTACCCGTCAGCGAGACTGGCGCCGAAATCGGAGACGTCGTTCTCACTTGGGCTAATCATGCTCAATGTGCGCGTCTCAGGTCCAGGGTCATCGGGAATTCCGGATTGGACAACGGCTGTGGCGCCGTGCCGCTGCCAGGCGCATGGCCGAAATCGAAGTATCGGGACAGGCGCCGGCTTTCCGCTTCATACGAATTGACCGGGAAATGCTCGAAATTGCGGCCGCCCGGATGCGCCACATGATAGGTGCATCCTGCCACCACGCGATTCGTCCAGGTATCGAAAAGGTCAAAGACCAGCGGCGCATCGACACCGATCGTCGGATGCAGCGCCGAATCCGGCTTCCAGGCTCGGAACCGCACGCCGGCAATATATTCGCCGTTGGTGCCCGTGGATGACAGTGGCACCTGGTATCCGTTGCACCCGAGCATGTAGCGGCCGTCCGTCATGCCCCGAAGTCGAAGCTGAAGCCGCTCCACCGAGGAATCGACATACCGCACGGTGCCGCCGATCGCGCCTTCCTCACCCATTACATGCCAGGGCTCAAGCGCCTGGCGGATTTCGATTTCGACATCCCGGTACTGTGTCGCGCCATAACGCGGGAAGCGGAACTCGAAATGCGGGGCGAACCAGTCCAGTTCAAAGGGGAACCCCGCGTCACGCATTTCATCGACGACGCCGGCAATATCCGCCCAGACCGCATGCGGCAGCATGAACCGGTCATGCAGCGATGTGCCCCATCGCACCAGCGGCGCGGTATAGGGCGTTTTCCAGAACCGCGCGATCAACCCGCGCAGCAGCAGTTGCTGCGTCAGGCTCATCCGCGCATGCGGCGGCATTTCGAAGGCGCGGAACTCAACCAGCCCCAGACGTCCGGTCGGCCCATCCGGCGAATACAGCTTGTCGATACAGATTTCGGTCCGGTGCGTATTGCCGGACACATCAATCAGCAGATTGCGCAGGATGCGGTCGATCAGCCAGGGCGGGCACTCCTTTCCCGGATCGGGAATCTGGCTGAAGGCGATTTCCAGTTCGTACAGCCCGTCATGCCGCGCCTCGTCGATCCGCGGCGCCTGGCTGGTCGGCCCCAGGAACATGCCGGAAAAAAGGTAGCTGAGCCCCGGATGATGCTGCCAGTAGGTAATCAGGCTGCGCAGCAGGTCCGGACGGCGCAGGAAGGGACTGTCCGCCGGCGTCGCCCCGCCCGCGACAACATGATTGCCGCCGCCGGTACCCGTGTGACGGCCGTCGAGCATGAATTTTTCGGTGCCGAGCCGTGTCAGGCGCGCATCCTCGTACAGCGTGGTCGTGATATCGACCATTTCAGCCCAGTTATGGGCCGGCTGGATATTGACTTCCAGCACCCCCGGATCGGGCGTCACCTTGATAACATTGAGGCGCGGATCGTTTGGCGGCGCATAACCTTCGACATGGATTTCCATAGACGAATCCGCCGCGGTTTCTTCTACCGCGAGAAGAAGCTCCAGGTAATCCGCCAGCGTCTCCGTCGGCGGCATGAACACACAAAGCCGGCCATCGCGCGGCTCCACGGTCAGGGCCGCGCGGGCAACACCGGTTGCGCCGCCGGTCGACTGGCCGGACTGAACCTGCCGGTTCGCCGCCGGTTGATCGTGCCCGGCGAGATACTTCTGTTGCCGTTCGTCGGGGTCCGGCAGTTCCGTTCGCTCGGCGAAGGGATCCGCCGGGATGATATAGGGATAATCGACTTCCGGAATATGCGGCAGGGAACCCAGCGGCAGGCGGTAGCCGACAGGCGAATCGCCCGGAATCAGGTGCAGGTGCTTGCTGCGGGTCGTCCAGGGTTCACTGACCCAGCGCCGTTCGCTGGCCTTCGCGTTCCAGCGCTGTACCGGAAGGACAAACCCGGTCGGAGTCTGCAATCCCCGTTCGAAGGTTTTCGCCAGGCGCTCCCGCTCCATCGGATCGTCCAGCTTGGAATCCGCCGGATCGACGTTTTCAGGCAGGTGCCTTTCCTTTTCGAGGAAATGCCAGGGATTTTCATAGGCCGCCGTTGCCGCTTCGGGATTGATGTCCAGGCGCTGCGCCACGCTGCGCGCGAAAGCCTCGGCCTCCTCGATGGCGGGCGCAACGTTTTCGTCTTCATCCGCAATAAGTTCCGGATGGCGCCACATCGGCTTGCCATCAACCCGCCAGTACAGCGCGAAGGCCCAGCGCGGCAACTGCTCGCCGGGATACCACTTGCCCTGCCCGTAATGCAGCAACCCGTCCGGCGCGTATTTCGCCTGCAACCGCCGGATCAGGTCATCCGCCAGGGGACGCTTGGTCGGCCCCACAGCAGCGGTATTCCATTCCGCCGCGTCGGGATGGTCGATAGACACGAAGGTCGGTTCACCGCCAATGGTCAGGCGCACGTCACCGGCTTCGAGGCTGGCGTCGATCTGGTGGCCCAGGGCGTCGATCGCCTGCCAGGTTTCCTCGGTATAGGGCTTGGTGACGCGCGGCGTTTCAAGGACCCGCGTAATCTTCATGTCGAACGAAAAATCGACCTTCGCCTCTCCCACGACGCCGGAAATCGGCGCGGCGCTCTGCGGTCTCGGCGTCGCCGCCAGCGGAATATGCCCTTCGCCCGCGAACAATCCGGAAGTCGGGTCAAGACCGACCCAGCCCGCGCCGGGGAGGTAGACTTCCGCCCAGGCGTGCAGTTCGGTAAAGTCCTCCTCGGCGCCGGACGGCCCGTCGAGGGACTTCACGTCGGGCTTCAATTGCAGCAGATACCCGGACACAAACCGCGCAGCCAGGCCCAAATGCCGCAAAATCTGCACCAGCAGCCAGCCGGTATCGCGGCACGATCCCTTGCCCCGCTGCAGCGTTTCCTCGCAGGTCTGGACGCCTGGCTCCATGCGAATCAGATACGCGATTTCCGTTTGCAGCCGCTGGTTCAGCGCGACCAGGAAATTGACGGTCTGTTCCGGCTTTTCCGGCACCGATTCCAGCCATTTTGCCAGTAACGGCCCTGCAGGTTCCGCCTCCAGATAGGTCTCAAGCTCCCGCTTCAGGCCCGCATCGTATTTAAACGGAAATTCTTCCGCGTCCGGCTCCAGAAAGAAGTCGAACGGATTCTGTACCGACATATCGGCGACAAGGTCCGTCTGCACGATAAAACGATCGACTGGATCGGGAAAAACGATTCGGGCCTGGTAATTGCCGTAGGGATCCTGCTGCCAGTTAATGAAATGCCCTTCGGGCTCGATCTTCAATGCGTAGCTGATAATCGGAGTGCGCGCATGCCGCGCGGGGCGCAGGCGAATGATCTGCGGGCCGACTTCTACTTTTCGATCATAGACGTAGCTTGTTTTATGGTGCAACGCGACATGAATACTCATAAACCGTCACATCCTAACAAACGTTTTTACAGCCATGATCGATAGAAAGAGGCATGTTAATATATTTGCCCCGAGCCCAGCCCGGTCAATAGATATTACAATTCAAATCACTGCCTGCGTCACGCGGAAGCCGTTGCAGCCTGCCTAGCGAACGACCCGCGTTTCGACCGCCGCCTTCGCAATTGCAACCCAATCATAGGTCACACCGAGGCCGGGGGCGTCCGGAACATCGACACAGCCGTCGTCGCCGACACAATCCAGCTGGTCGGAATACCCACCTTCGTAGAACGGCAGGGACCAGGCGTTCGGGCAATCCGGGTGCACCAGATTGACCTCGTAGTAATTGGCGTTGCGGCATGCCGCCATCAATTGCCGCATTGCCGGGCCGCAGGAATGGACCTCGCAATCCATGCCCAGCCCTTCCGCCGCAACCGCCACCTTGTGACAACCGGTGATCCCGCCATCATAATCGGGGTCAGCGCGGGCGAAATCGGTTGCGCCGGCGACCATCATATCGGTGGTCGTCTCCAGATTCCGGACATGTTCGGTAATCAGGACCGGCGTGTTGATAAATTCCTTCAACACCTGATGGCCGCGGACGGATACACCGCCATCTGCATAAGGGTCTTCCAGCCAGTACAGCCCGCATTCGTCGCAGACCTTGCCAAGCTGGATGGCATCCGCCAGCGTCTTAAGATGGCCGGAACCGTCATACATGATCACCATGCGGTCCCCGACACGCTT
Source organism: Pseudomonadota bacterium (assembly GCA_027619655.1). Taxonomy (GTDB): domain Bacteria; phylum Pseudomonadota; class Alphaproteobacteria; order UBA8366; genus MarineAlpha4-Bin1. The sequence continues at coordinate 4,060 of JAQCHR010000138.1, read as the reverse complement.
GGCTACTTCCCGGATCATCGCCGATTCCTCCGCGAGGTCGCCATGCCAGCCATGCATCTTGTAAGCGCGGTAGCCCAGTTCATAACATTGCTCGGCGAAATCCGCATAGGCGCCGGGACTGGACAAGCCCCTGGGCAGGCGGTCGCCGTGAATGGTGCTGGCATAGGCGGGCAGGCGCGTCCGGTACCCGCCCAGCAACTCGCTGACCGATGCGTCGTAATGTTTTCCGGCCAGATCCCACAGGGCGATATCCAGCGCCCCGATCCCGACCTCGCCGATATGCTTGGTCAACTGGCGCATCGACCGGTAATGCTTTTCCCGCTGCAGGGCAGGCTGGCCGATCAATCGGTGCGCCAGGGCCTCGCAGGCGGTCATGATGACCTTTGCCCGGCCGCGGCCCGGCACGTATTCGCCAACCACGCCCGTGTCGGTATGGATCCGCAGCCCGAAGCGGAGTTGCGGCTTCGCCGCGCCCGGCGTGTAGGAAATGCCGAAACCGGCAGCATCGGCCGACATATCCGGTATGGTGACCTCGAAGGCGGTGAATTCAATGCGTTCGATAATGGGGGTATCGCTCATGACTTAGCCTGCTTTCCGCTTCTGTCCGGCCAGCCGGACCGCCTTGATGATTTCGGGATAGGTGCCGCAACGGCACAGATTGCCGGAAAGATAATGCATGATCTCATCGTCGTTCGGATCCGGGTTTTCATCGAGCAACTGCTTCGTCATGAGGATAAACCCGGGCGTGCAATAGCCGCATTGCGACGCCCCGCACTCGATGAAGGCTTCCTGTTCCGGGCTCAGGGTTTCGCCGTCGCTCAACCCCTCGATGGTGCCGACATCCGCGCCATCCACGAAAGCGGCCAGCGACAGGCAGCCCGTCACCGCCGTGCCGTTCACCAGCACCGTGCAGCAACCGCAAAGCCCTTGTCCGCAACTTTCCCGCGATCCGAACAGGCCGAAACTTTCCTGCAGCACTTCGGTCAGGTTCTGGTGCACGCCGATATCGGTCACGACCGGCCGGCCATTGAGGGTAAATCGGATCGTTCTGCGTTCAGCGTCCATTTCAGTCATCCCCCAGCGGCCGGCCCTGTATCTCCCGCAACCCGCGGAAGACCGCTTCGGCAGTAATCGGCATCTGCGTGATCCGCACCCCCACCGCGTCCTCGATGGCGTTGGCAATGGCAGGCGAGACGCCGAACGTACCCGACTCTCCCGCCCCCTTTGCGCCGAACGGGCCGTTATGTTGCTCGGCCTCGATAAAGCCGTTTTCCATCGTGTCCGGCATGTCGAAAAACCCGGGAATCTTGTAATCCGCCAGCGAGGGATTGGTAAGCTGGCCGTTTTCGATGATCATGTTCTCGGTCATTGTGAAACCAAGCTGCATGACGGCCGCGCCGGAAATCTGCGTTTCCACGACCACCGGGTTGATCGGCTTGCCGATGTCGCAGACATTGACCAGCCGCAGGATCCGGATCTGCCCGGTTTCCGTATCCACCTCGACCTCGGCGCCGGTTGCGCCGATCATCCAGAACGGCGTCGCATTGGTCGATTGCCCGGTATCGTAATTCGGCGGCGAAAAATCGGGTATATAGTTGGCTGTACCGACGATATTCCCGGCGCGCATCCCGAATTTCCGGATGAACAGTTCCGGCAACGGGGTATTGGCCCCTTCCGGCACCCCGACTTCTTCGGCCAGCGCCTTCAGCTTGTCCCGCGCGTCCGACGCTGCCAGCCTTACCGCATGCCCCATATGGAAGGTCGAACGGGATCCCAGGGTGGACATGTCATAAGGCGTTACGTCGGTATCGGGATTGACGATCCGGATCAGCTCGATCGGGATATTCAGCACTTCCGACGCGATCTGCGCCATCGCCGTATCCGACCCCTGCCCCATATCGACGGTGCTGCAATAGACAATACAGCTTCCATCGGCATTGACGTTGACGATGGCGCTGGAGGTCGTCGGCGAAATCGACGCCTTGAATCCCAACGCAACGCCACGGCCCCGCAGTTTCGTGCCGCTGCCTTTGTCGAAAGGCCGGTTCCAACCCATCCGCAGGGCGGTTTCGTCCAGCACCGCCTCGAACTCGCCGTCCTCGACAATCGTGCCGACAGCCTGCGGCCGGCCGTTGCGCAGGATATTCCGCTTGCGGAAATCGACCGGATCGATGCCCAGTTCGCGGGCGATGATATCCGTGTGGCTTTCATAGGCCCAGACGAGCTGGGGAATCCCGAAACCGCGCAGCGCCCCGGCGGGCGGCCGGTTGGTGTAAAGCGCGTAGGAATCGATCGCCACATTATCGATGTCGTAGGGACCCGCCGCCGTGAAACCCGATTTCTGCGTCACCCGCGGACCGATATCCGCATAGGCGCCGCCGTTCCACCAGACCTCGCACTTGCGGCCGGTTACCTTGCCATCCTTGCTGACCGCACTGCGAATCCGGAAGGTGCTGGGATGCTTGGTGATTGTGTAAAACTGTTCCTCCATCGTCTGCGCCACGCGCACCGGACGATGCGCAATCAGCGACAGCGCCAGTGCCAGCGCCTCCACCTTCACATAGACCTTTGCGCCGAATCCGCCGCCCAGATGCGCCGTCTTCACCCGCACATTGCTTTCCGGCCAGCCGAGCAGCCGGGCCAGTTCGAACCGCACGAAGGACGGGCTCTGGGTCGAGGAATAGACCGTCGCCCGGTCCTTGCGCACATCCGCCAGCGTCACCATCGGCTCGAACGGGGTATGCATCGTCTGCTGCGTACTGAACGTATGCTCGAAGACATGGTCGGCCTCCGCGAAGGCCTTGTCCGCATCCCCGTGCCGCAGATGGAAGTCCAGCGCCAGATTGGTATCGCGCTTGCCTGCCAGGTGCTTCAGGTCGGCGAAGGTGCCGGCCGGCTTGAGTTCCTCATGGACAATGACATCGGAGGTCATCGCCTCGACCTCGTTATAGACGCCGGGCAGTTCCTCATATTCGACGACGATCCGCTGCGCCGCCGATTCCGCGGTATGCGGATCCGTGGCCAGCACCACCGCAACCGGCTCGCCGAAATGGCGCACCTTGCCCAGCGCCAGGATCGGCTGGTCGTGGAAGGCCGGGCCATAATACGGCGCCGGCAGGACCGCCTTCACATCCTCGCCGGTAATGACGTGGTGCACACCGGGCATCGCCGCCGCCGCGCTGGTATCGATGGACAGGATACGCCCGTGTGAGATCGGGCTGCGATGCACCTTGGCATGCAGCATCGACGGCAGGCGCAGATTGTAGATATATTCGGCCTGCCCCGTGACCTTGGACCGCGCCTCGATCCGCGGATAGGAATGGCCGACCGTCGTCGTGGTTGTTCTGCCGGCCATCAGTCTGTCCTCCCCGTTCCGGCGCTTTCTGCCAGCGCCTGGCGGATCGCCCGCTGCATGAAGACCCGGATAAGTTCGCGTTTGTAGGCGGCCGAACCGCGCGCATCGGTATGCACTTCGGCTTCGTCCGCCGCCACATCGCCGGCCGCCGCCAGGACCGTTTCGTCCGGAGTGCTGCCGTTCAGCACCGCCTCAACTGATTTCAACCGCCGGGGCGTATCGGTCGCGGCACCGATGGCCACGCGTGTGTTTCCGTCGCTTTCCAGCGCCACGGCAATGCCCAGCGCCGGCCAGTCATCGGCGGACCGGGTAGTGTGTTTCAGATAGGCCGCCCGGCGGCCCGGCCGGGCGGGGACAATAACCTCGGCGATCAGGTCATCCGGGTTGAGAACGGTTTCCAGATAGCCGCGAAACAGGTCTTCGACGTCGATGACCCGCTCGCCGGCGGGGCTGACGATCACGATTTTCGCGCCCAGCGCGATCAGCACCGGCGGAAGGTCCAGATGCGGGTCCCCATGTGCCAGATGCCCACCCAGCGTCGCCACATTGCGCACCCGCACGTTGGACAGCCGCCGCAAGGCCCGGGTGACGACCGGCGCGACTTGCGCGACATCCGCCGATTTCTCGATTTGCCGCAATGGCGTCATGGCGCCGATGCGCAAGTCGCCGCCCTCCGTCAATCCGATTTCGGAATAGCGCGATTCG
>JAQCHR010000137.1 GCA_027619655.1 Pseudomonadota bacterium | reverse complement strand
TTTGATGACCTCGAACCCGAGCACCAGCCGCGCAGCGGCGTCGCCTCTTTCTCCGAAAGCTGGCGCGACCCGGAGGAAGCGGCGCATTCCATCGCCGCCACTGTCGAGCGCTGGCGCCACCAGGTAAATTGACCGGCCGCCGCATTGACAGCAGTCTGAAAAAACCATTATTTCGATATTCCGGGCGCCGCCGCTGCTTCAGGGAAAAGATTAAATTGACCGCAATCGAGCAAGGCCGGCTGACAGGCACCCTGTCCCGCATGCCGCTTTTCATTCTGGCCGGGTCGCATGGATCCCTGCACTGGGCGCTGGCGATTTTTTACGTCGTGCTGCCCTTCATAAAGACGGAATTCGGCCTCAATTATACGGAAACGGGGCTGCTGGCATCGATCGTTCACGGCAGCGCCTTCATTGCCAATTTTCCCAGCGGGATGATCGTCGACATTACCGGGCGCCGCCGCGCCTGCCAGATCGTCGCGACGGCCCTGGCCGCGGTCGGCCTGATGGGTGTCGGCTGGTCGACAAGCTACTGGATGGTGGCGGGGTTCGTGTCGATTGTGGCGATGATGAACACGCTTTGGCATCCGGCGGCGATATCCTTCCTGTCGGCGAGTTATGCGGAGCGGCGCGGGCTGGCACTGTCCTTCCACACCATCGGCGCCAGCATCGGCGACGCCGCAGCGCCCGTGGCGGCGGGCCTGTTCATCGCGGCATTCGGCTGGAATGGCGCGACGATGGCCGGGGCCGCCGTGCCGTTAATCGCGTCCATCTTGCTGTTTTTCGTATTCGTCGCACCGCAAGAACCGTCAGCCCAGAAGCCGCCGTCGCGCGGCGGCACAAAGTTGTATCTGTCGGGCATGCGCCAACTCATCAGCGACGCGCAGGTCTGGAAAGTCCTCATCATGTCCGGTTTTCGCGGCACCAGCCAGGCTGGTCTTCGGACCTTCCTGCCGCTGTATTTTGTTGCCGCTTTTTCGGACGATCCCTACTGGCTCGGCGTCATCGTCATGGTGCTGCAGGTCGGCGGCGCGGTGGCGACGCCGTTCGCCGGCGCGCTGTCAGACCGGATCGGGCGCAAACCCATCCTGATGGTCGGCTTCGTCGGATCCTGTGTGGTGATCTTCGCCCTGCCGTCGATCGGATCGCTCTGGCTGCTGATCGTGGCTGTCGGTCTGGCCGGCTGTTTCATCTTCTCGGTCCGGCCGGTGATCCAGAGCTGGGCGCTCGACATGACCCCGCCACAGCTGGGCGGGTCGATGGTCAGCATGCAGTTCGGCACGCAATCGGCATTCGCCATGACCGTTCCCCTGACTGGCGGCCTGATCGCAGATGCCTGGGGAATCGAATATGTCTTCTATGCCCTCGGGGCGGCGATCATCGTGGCCTGCGGCATCGCCACCACAATCAGGGAAAAGCCGGTTCAAACGGCCTGACCGGTTCCTGCTATTCGGCGATGGCCAGTTCGCGGCGCGGCAGGTTCCGGAACTCGTCACCGGTCGCGTTTCCGAAGCGGCTTTCCAGAAACTGGATGACCCGGTAGGCGTCTTCGCTGGCAAGCGAGTAATAGATCAGCTTGGCTGCGCGCCGCGTGTTGACCAGGCCGTCCGCGCGCAGACGGGCCAGCTGCTGGGACAGTGTCGGCTGCCGGATACCCAGAAGCAGTTCGAGCTCCGAAACGGATTTTTCCCCATCGGCAAGATGATGCAGGATCAGGAGCCGGTTCTCGTTGGCTATTGCCTTCAGGAATGACGCGACTTTCTGTGCATTATCGTGCATGGGGCGGCCATTGTTCCGAGGGTCATGGACAGGATCATCCACAACCAGAGTACCCCACTTATAAAACTGTGGGTTGGCTATTTCAACACTTTTTTAATGTTATAAAAATCTTAAACTACGTTCGCCGGTGTGAAATTACCTATGCGCACCCCGCAAAATCGATTATTGCAGGGCCCGCGCCGTCAGTGCAGGATAATTGGGGTCGGGCTCAGGAGCGGAACATGAACGGATCGGACGAAGTGCCGGAAACCAGAAGCGGGCCGGACGAACGGGTATTCCTCGTTGTCGTCGACGACAGTGACGAAATGAAGGTCGCGCTGCATTTTGCCTGCCGGCAGGCCCGCAATACCGGCGGCCGCGTCGCGTTGCTGTACGTTCAGGAACGGGCCGATTTCCAGCACTGGATGGTCGTCGAGGAAGTCATGCGCGAGGAACAACGCGAAGCGGCCGAGGGATTACTGCAAGCGCTGTCTTCCGAAGTCCACGAATGGTCCGGCAAGATGCCGATCTTCTTTATCCGCGAGGGCGATCGCTGTGAAGCGCTGATCAAGTTACTGGACGAGGAACCGACGATCTCCATTGTCGTGCTGGCGGCAGGGACCGGGCGCGGCGGTCCGGGACCGATCATTGAACATATTGTCAGCAAGGGCGTCGGGCAGATCAGGGTGCCCGTCACAATCGTTCCCGGATCGCTGGGCGACGAACAGATCATCGCCATTACCTGACGCCGGCGCCGGCGTAATCGCATGCGGGCGCAAGAAACGGGTGGCTGCCCCCCCGGCGTTCCCGGATTTATAGCGCTTTCCTGTATGGAGCGCGCACATGCCACCGCCCGCCAGGCTGGCAATGGGCCGGCTCGAATGGAGCCTGCTGCTAGCCCTGTCCGTCTTATGGGGCGGTTCATTCTTCTTCGCGGAAATCGCCCTGCACGACCTGCCGCCATTGACCGTTCTGCTGGGGCGCGTGGGGATCGCCGCATTCGTCCTTGTTGCCGGGGCCTATGCAACCGGTCAGCGGATGCCACGGGATTGGCGGCCATGGCGGCGGTTCGTGATTATGGGCATCCTCAACAATGTCATACCCTTCAGCCTGATCCTGTGGGCGCAAACCCAGATAGAGGGCAGTCTGGCCGCGATCCTCAATGCCACGACGCCAATGTTCGTCGTGGCTCTGGCGCATGTCGCGACCGTCGATGAAAAACTGACTGCCGCAAAACTCGCCGGCGTCGTCCTCGGTTTCGCCGGTGTCGCCATCATGTTCGGTTATGATACCCTTGCAGGATTCAGTCCCCGGGACACGGCCCAGCTATGCGTGCTCGGTGCGGCGTTTTCCTCCGCGCTTGCCGGCCTGTATGGCCGGCGGTTCAGCGCTATGCCGCCCCTCGTCACGGCGGCGGGACAACTTTGCGCCGCAACGATACTGATCCTGCCTATTGCCCTCGCCATTGAAAGGCCGTGGCTGTTGCCAGTTCCGGGAGCGGCTGCCACGGGCGCCGTTGCCGGCATTGCCATTCTAAGTACGGCAGGCGCCTATATCCTTTATTTCCGGATACTTGCCTTGGCCGGCGCCTCCAACCTGCTGCTGGTCACCTTCCTGATTCCGGTTACCGCGATCATCCTGGGCGCCTTGTTCCTGGGTGAACAGCTGAGCGCCGCGCAGGTTGCTGGCATGTTGGCCATTGCCGCCGGCCTGGCGGCGATTGACGGCCGGCTGCTGAAATTTCTCCTGCGGAACCGCTTCCCCTGACCGGGAACCCCTGAATTTTATGCAATATTTCATCAATATTTTTTGCGCATTTTTCCAACCGCAAACTCATTGATAACGACCATACTTTATCCTTAACATTGGCGATGTCCCGGTTGTTCCGGCTGCTCGGGGTATTGCTTTTAGCTTGAAGTCATCCAACTTCTCGATCAACTCTACCGCGCGGAATGATGAACGAAAGAGGAATTCGCAATTGTTCATACAGACAGAACAGACACCGAATCCGGCAACGCTGAAGTTTCTCCCTGGCCGGACGGTGCTCGAGTCGGGGACGGCGGATTTTTCCAGTCAGGAGAAAGCCGCCGGGCGTTCGCCGCTGGCGGAAAACCTTTTCGCTGTCGAAGGCGTTGCCGCTGTTTTTTTCGGCAATGACTTCATTACCATTACCCAGGCGCCGGACAATGACTGGTATGTCATGAAACCGGCGATCCTCGGCGTGATCATGGAACATTTTACCACCGGCGCACCGGTCATGACCGAAGCGGCGCCGACAACCGGTGCTAGCACGGCAGCGGAAGGCGACGACGAAATTGTCACTCAGATCAAGGAACTGATCGATACGCGCGTGCGGCCGGCCGTTGCGATGGATGGTGGCGACATCATTTTTCACGGATTTGAGGACGGCATCGTCTACCTGCAGATGCAGGGCGCCTGTGCCGGATGCCCGAGTTCGACGGCGACGTTGAAAATGGGCATCGAGAACATGTTGCGGCATTACATACCGGAAGTCGTCGAAGTACGGCCCGCAATGTAATCAACGTCGTAAACAATAACGTGCAAAGGGCGAAAAGCCCGCACAGAGCGATGACGGGTAGCAGCCCGGGGCGACCGAAGGTAACAGGGGATGAATACGTTGGAACGGATTACGTCTAAGGCGGCGTGCCGGGTGGGTCCTTTGCGTTGTGATCGCGGCACCGCATCAATTGCGGTGATTGCGCTGGCGGTGACGGTTGCCGTTACGTCGATGATGCACAACCTGATGGACGAGTGGCACGCGATGAGCTGGCACGAAGCGGCCAGGCCGGCAGCGGCCCCGTTGCTGCCGGTTACCCGCCGGCCGCTGGCGCTCAGCAAGCCCTCCGATGTGCAGGTTCTTGCCAATGGACCGAATATGGGGTTCAAGGCCTCCGTGGCGCGGGTGAAAGACGTATTTTCGACCGTCGGTTACAATCTTGAAGCCGTGCGGAACGGCGAAATTGACGTGCCGCGCATCCAGTATGCGTCGTTTCCGCATGATCTGAAGGAAGTTGCGCATACACCGGAACGCAAGGCGCTTTTCCTGCGCTTTATCCTGCCCTATGTGCTGGAAGCCAATAACGAAGTGCGTCAGCAGCGCCACAGGGTGGAGCGGTTGCGTGACGAACTCGTCAACGGCGTCAATATCGATCCGGTCGATGCCGAATGGCTGGATCAGATGTTCCAGTAATATAAAATCAGGAACGGCGATATTGATCTTCTGCTGCGCCGGGTGGATATAGTACCGCCCTCCCTGGCACTCGCGCAGTCCGCCATCGAAAGCGGTTGGGGTACGTCGCGCTTCGCCCGCGAGGGAAATGCAGCCTTCGGGTAATGGACGACGGCGGAATACGCCGGCGTCGTGCCCCTTGACCGCGAAGACGGGCGGGACCACAAAATCCGGTCATTCAGCGATCTGAAGGAATCCGTCAACTCCTATGTGCGCAACCTCAATACGCACCGCGCCTATGTCGAATTCCGGAAACTGCGGGCTCAACAGCGGCAGAGTAATGCGCCGATCAACAGCGCCTCGCTGGCCGCAACGTTAACCCGCTACTCCGAAAAAGGGGCGGAATACGTGAAACTGCTGCGCCAGATTATCGCCGGCAACAAACTGCGGACGCTCGATGATGCGCGACTCGGTGATACAATCGTGGCGCTGCGGCCGGACGCCTGATCCGTAAATAGCCGCTGCCACACGCCTTTTTCAGCGGACGTAAAACTGCCAGCCGAACCAGCGATAGCGGTTGTCCGGACCGGGAACCGGATTTCAAAGCGGTTCGGGCTCAGCCGCTCGACCCTGATGGCATCAAATTCCGCATGATAGCATGCCAGCCGGTCCAGTCCGGCAATCGACGCATCCACGGTAAAGCCGAATGCCGGCGGGTTTGCGGCGACAAGCGGGTCGGCCGGCGTTACTTCGATCACCGGCAGCGCCATGGCGTCCACGCGCTGTCGAAAATGCGCCATGTCGCTGAATTTCTCATTGAAGGGAAAGCGGGGCAGAAAATAGAGGTCCCCGGACCGGTAGGCGACACCGGAATGCTGTCCGAACGCCGCCGAAAACCCCTGCTTGATGACCAGATTGCGCACGGCGCTGCCGGCTTCGCCATAGGGATAGGCAAACAGCGTCGGCACCTCGCCCAGTTCCGCCATGAACCGCGCCGCGGATCGGTCCAGTTCGCCGCGGATTTCGGCGTCGTCGGCCCGGGTCATGTGCAGATGGGATTCGGTATGGGTGCCAATCGTCACCCCGGCCGCCTTCAATGCCCTGATCTGGTCCCAGTTCATGTACCGCGCGGTGCCCTGGTCAACGGGCTGCGTCGCCACGAAGACGGTGAAAGGCAGGCCAGCCTTGCGCAGTCGCGGCCAGGCTTGCTCATAAACCGACAGGAATGCGTCGTCGATCGTTATCGCGACTGTCCGGTCCGGCAGTGGCGTGCCGGCCCGCATGGCTGCAATAACGTCAGATACGGGCAGGACATTGTATGTACCGCTTGTCAGCAGCGCCAGATGCGCGTCGAACTGAGAGAGCGTCACGCTGGTGGTAGGATAGTCACTTTCCCCGAACCGGTGATACATCACAAAGACAGCGCCGTCCGGCGCCGCGGCTTCCGCTACGCCCGACACCAGAAGCAGGATTGCAGGGAACAGCAGCCGCATACGGCATCTGAACCTTGCACAGATTTCACGCGTGCGGATAAACATGCCTGTAATATAGTGCGACTGTAACATATCCCTCAAGGCGGTTGCTTAACGGAGTATGTACCCTATCCGGTTGCAGAGGAGTTAACATCAATGACGAACCGGCCCGTTCTCGACGAGAAATCCTGCGACCTGATCTTCCGGGAGGCCCGAAGCCACAATGGCTGGCTGGATCGGCCTGTCGACGATTCGCTGCTGCGAAAGGCGTTTGACCTCGCAAGGATGGCGCCGACCAGCGCGAATTGCTCGCCCATGCGGATCCTCTTCCTGAAATCGGCGGAATCCCGGGAGAAACTGAAACCATCGCTGCTGGGGGGCAATATTCCGAAAACCATCTCGGCGCCGGTAACGGCCATTCTTGGAAATGATCACGCCTTTTACGACCACCTGCCCATGCTGTTCCCGCATGATGACGCGCGCCCCTGGTTCACCGGCAATCAGGCGCTGATTGATACAACAGCCATGCGCAACGGGTCGCTTCAGGGTGCCTATTTCATGCTGGCCTGCCGCGCGGTCGGACTCGATTGCGGGCCGATTTCCGGGTTTGACAACGCGATAGTGGACGAGCTGTTTTTTCAGGGCACGCAAATCCGGTCCAATTTCATCTGCAATCTGGGCTATGGCGATCCGGCGGCCCTGTTTCCGCGCAGTCCCCGTTTCGGGTTCGACGATGTCTGCACCCTGCTGTGACCCGGCCGGTAACGGTTCTGGCGATCGAATCGGCAACGGATGCCTGCTCGGTCGCACTATGGCGTGACAACGTCCTGGCTGCCCATGTCTTCACGCGGCAGCGGCATGGCCATGCGGAAATCCTGCTGCCCATGGTCCGCGACATCATGGGGCAGGCAGGGCAGGCGTTCGCAGCGCTTGATCTGATCGCGACGACAGTGGGCCCGGGCAGCTTCACGGGGCTTCGCATCGGCCTGTCCAGCGCCCGGGCGCTGGCGCTCGCCGCCGGAAAACCGCTGATCGGGTTGACGACGCTTGAGATCGTGGCCGCGGCGCAGCCCATGTCCCCCGACCCGTTGCTGGTGGCGATAGACTCGCGCCGCGAAGACATCTTTGTGCAGCTGTTTTCGCCGGCGCTGGCGCCCCTTTGCCCGCCGGCCGCCATGCCTGGCGCCGATATCGAATCCATTCTGCCGGCCGGGACCATTGCCATTGCGGGTAATGCCGTTGATGCGGTTCGCGGCGCGCTTCCGTCCCGGAACCTGCGGGTTACCGGTGGCCCTGGCCTTCCCGATGCCGGCGTTCTGGCGCGTTGTGCGGCGGCAAGGTTTCATGGCCTGACCGGCGACGAACCACCGCCGGGCCCGTTATATCTTCGGCCACCGGACGCAAAACTGCCGATGCAGTCCGGCGCATGACGGAAAACGAAGAAATCGCCGTTCGCCTGGCGCATGAAAACGATATCGATGCCATAGCCTGGATCTACGGTGAAAGTTTCGGTGACACCCGGCCCCGCGACCCGGTCGAGCAGTATCTTGGGCTTGCCGGCAGCTGGGCCCTGCTCGCGACGATGGGCGGACCGCAGGCGATGACGCCTGCGGGCTTTGTCCTCGCCCGGACCGTACTGGACGAAACGGAAATATTCAGCGTCGGAGTCCTGGCGCTGTACCGGCGGCTCGGCGTCGGCGAAACGCTGATGGAAGGGACCCGTCGCATCGCCGCGCTGGGTGGCGCCAGGGCAATCTTTCTGGAAGTCGGCGCCGACAATCCCCCGGCGCAGGCACTATACGCGAAATCCGGTTATCAAATTGTTGGTCGCAGGGCTGATTACTATAAACGCGACGACGGAAATTGTGTCGATGCGATGGTGATGCGGCTTTCGCTAGTGGTTTCCGCCTAACATAAGAGTCCTTTTTAGGATTCCCTTTGATGATTGTCTGTGCGAATCT
>JAQCHR010000136.1 GCA_027619655.1 Pseudomonadota bacterium | reverse complement strand
CGGACGGCGTTTCGGCGGCCAGCACGGTCGAGGCGGAGAACGGGACCGCGTTCCGGCGGACCCTCATTGTCGAATCGCGTGACTGGGTGGCGTATGCGCTTACCGCCGAACGGGTAACGGTCCTGCAGGCTTTCCGCGACCTGTTTTCGCACCAGATCTTGCGGCCTAGCGATCAGGTCGGTATCGCGCAGGTTGCCCTGCTGTTTACCGATCTGCGGGGCTCCACGGCGCTGTATGAGAGGGTTGGCGACGCCAGGGCCTACGGGCTGGTACGCGAGCATTTTGCCTTTCTGGCGCGCGCGGTCCGGATCTGCAACGGCAGCGTCGTCAAGACAATCGGCGACGCCGTCATGGCCGCCTTTCACGACCTCGCCGATGCGGTGCGGGCCGCCATCCTCGTCCAGCAGGGCGTTCAGGATTTCAACAAAGAAATCTCCGGCGAGGATATTGTGATCAAGCTGGGCGTCCATACCGGTCCCTGCATCGCGGTAACATTGAGCGAACGGTTCGATTACTTCGGCACGACCATCAACATGGCGGCACGGCTGCAGGGGGAAAGCGAAGGCGGCGTTATTGTTCTGTCAGAGGATATCGTCAGGGATCCGGCCGTTTCGGACATACTGGCCGCCTATCAGCTGGATTCGGCGCAGAGCCGGTTCAAGGGATTCGACACACCGGTGTCCTTCCGGCGGCTTTTCGCGGCGACACTGGCGCGGGCGCAGGGGTCCTGAATTACCCGCAAGCCCGGAACGCTGAGCCGGTTACAGTGCGTCTGCTTGCAGCCTTCGCATGCCACGCACAGCCATCGTTTATCCCGCGGGAGTGACGGCGGCGTCCTATGCGGCGGCGCTTTCTTTGCGACCACGCTCCAGAAGACCCACGAACAGCCCGAGCAGCGGCGGCACAATGACCAGCGTCAGAACAGCGGACAGGGCCAGACCGCCAACAACCACGGACCCCAGCCCGCGATAGATTTCCGACCCCGCACCGGGCACGATCACCAGCGGCAACATGCCCATGACGCTTGTCAGCGTGGACATGAATATCGGCCGGATCCGGTTCCGGGTCGCCTCGACAATCGCCTCCTCGATCGGCATGCCCTCCTCCCGGAGATGGTAGAGGGTCTGATGCACCAGCAGGATGGCGTTGTTCACGACAATGCCGATGAGGATCACGAAACCCAGCAGCGTCAGCATGTCGAGGGCCTGTAAGGAATCTGGATCAGTCGAAGCAAGATAAGCATTCAATGTAACCAGCCCTGCAACACCACCTGCCGTCGCCAGGGGAACAGACAGCAGAATGATCAGCGGATAGGCAAAGCTTTCGAACAGAACCGCCATTACCAGATAAACGATAATCAGCGCCATCAGCAGATCGACCTGCATTTCCTTCCAGGTCTCTGACAGTTTGTCGGCGGCGCCGGAGAAACGCATTTGTACGCCGGGTGGCAATCCTGCCGCCTTTAATTTATCAAACACTTCCCGTTGGAGAATTTCCACGGCCTCGCTTAGCGCCAACTTGTCGGCAGGTGTAATTTCTAGGGTTACCGTCCGTGCCCGCTCGACATGGCGGATCGAGGTCGGGCCTGCTGTTACCTCAATATCGGCCAGCGACCGAAGCGGCAGAATCGCACCGGATCTCGTCACGATCGGCATGTTCCCGATTCCCTGCGTTTCGGCGACGCCTGTACCCGACCCTGTCAGCATGAGGTCCAGCCGCTTTGAGCCAACTGTTATTTCGGCGACCCTTAAACCGTCATTAAAGGCATCAACAGTATCGCCTAGGTCGCGCGCCGTGACTCCGTTATCCGCCAGGCGAACCGGGTCCGGCTGAATGCGCAATTCGGGCGCCCCGAATTCCAGCCCCGGCTGCGGCCGCATCTGATTTCCTTCGTACCGTGGTAAGGCACCCTCAACAAGACCTGCCGCCTGCTGTGCAACTCCGATAACCGATTCCAGGTCCGGGCCAGATATATCGAGATCGATCGACCGGGTTCCTCGAACGCCACGCCCGAATATGGAACGCTGTTCCATCATACCAAACGTGCCGGGTTCCCGGAAAACAGGCCCGCTTAGGACCGGTTTCAATTCGCGGACGCGCATACCGTCGGCTGCGATGGCACCGACGATGGTCAGGTCGCGGAAGGTCACAAAAAAGAAATGCGACATCTTGGGTGTGCCGTCAGGCGCATCCTCCAGCCCCGTTTCCTTGACCCAGTTCGGCCGCACCGCATCTTCAAGATCCCGCGCGATATCGGTCGTCGTTTTCAGGTTGTACCCCGGTGGCGGCAGGATGAACCCGATGATCAGGTTCTGGTTGCCCTTGGGCAGATACTCCAGTTTCGGCAGAAAATGCCAGGTCGAATAGACCATCACCAGGGTGACGACGGACACAACACCGATGGCCAGCATCCTGCTGCGGACGACAGCCGATGCAAACCCCGTTGCCGCCCATACAAACCCTCGCGCGAACGAATCGATGATTGGAATCCGGATGCCCTCGCCCGGCGACTTCACATTATGCCCGAGCAGGCGCTGGGAAAGGGCCGGAATGACTGTTACAGAAACGAGGAGCGACAGCAGCACCGCCACAGAAATCGCGACACCGATATCCCGGAAGAGCTGCCCCACCTCAAGCTGCATGATCAGGATCGGTATAAACGCCATGACGGTCGTCAGCGCGGAAACCAGGATCGCGCCCCAGACCTGCTGCGCACCCCGGTAGGCCGCCTCTGCAGGGCCAAGCCCCTTTTCCCGCAATCGGTAGATATTTTCGAGCACCACGATGGCCGCATCGACCACCATGCCGACGGCAAACGCGATACCCGCCAGCGAGATGACATTCAGCGACCGCCCCAGCGCCGCCATGGCGACGAAAGACGCGATAACCGAAACCGGGATTGCCAGCCCGATGACCAGTGTCGCCCGGCCCGAGCGCAGGAAGAGCAGCAGAATGGCGACGGCAAACGCGCCCCCGACATAGATATTCTGGATGACCAGATCGATCGCCGATTCGATATAGATCGTTTCGTCGTAAATCTGCTCCACTTCCAGGCCCTGACCCGGCAGGGCGTTGCGTTTCAGTTCCTCGACGGCGGCGACCACACCCGTCATTGTGTCTATGACATTGGCGCCGGTTTCGCGCTTGACACTCAGCGCGATGGATTCGTCGCCCAGCGTCCTGATCCGCGCAACGGGCTTTTTATAGTCAAAGGCGACCGTGGCGATATCACCGACGGTGACCCGGCCGACCTGGCTGGCCGGTCCGGAATTGTCGGATCGCAACATCACGGCGGCGACCTGTTCCGGAGACTTGAACTCGTTATCCGTCCGCACGATGTAGCGGCGCTTGCCTTCCTCGACATCGCCGCCGGTGATGGAGGCATTGGCGCGGCGCAGGCGATCGACAATATCGGAGACGGTCAGACCGTAGCGCGCCATTTTCGCGGGATCGACGATGATCTGCATTTCCCGTTCGGCGCCGCCATACACATCGACACGGCCGACACCGGAAACGCGCTCCATGCGCTCCTTGACGATGTCCGTCGCAAAATCGCCGAAGGTGTGAATCGGCCGGTCATTGCCCGGCACCCGGGACAGGCGGAACCAGGCAATTGAATTGTCATCCGCACCGGAGGTCTGCAGGCTGGGTTCGTCCGCTTCATCGGGGTAGCCATTGACCCGGTCGAGCCGGTTGGCGACGAGCAGCAGCGCCTTGTCCATGTTCTGCGCAACATCGAATTCCAGCTCGATCTGGCTACGGCCATCCTGG
Organism: Pseudomonadota bacterium; assembly: GCA_027619655.1. GTDB lineage: Bacteria > Pseudomonadota > Alphaproteobacteria > UBA8366 > MarineAlpha4-Bin1. The sequence goes on along the minus strand of JAQCHR010000136.1, from coordinate 4,607 downwards.
GCGCTGCCGACCATGCGCTTCAGACCTTCAAGCCCCTTCAGGGCCTCTTCCTGGCGATTGAGGATTTCGCGCTCGATTTCCGATGGCGCCGCACCATACCAGTTGGTCGAAATCGTGATGATCGGGCGGTGGAGATCGGGCGCAAGCTGGATCGGAATCGTGTTCAGGGCCACAAGTCCGAACAGGACCGCGAGGATAACCGCCGCCATGACGGCAATGGGCCGCTGTATCGAAACCTGGATCAGATTCATATCAATACACCGCTTACGGCTTTGACAAAGCCGCCGCTTCGTCCTTCGGCATGCCTTCATACGTCACGGGTTGTCCGGGTTGAAGCCGCTCGTTGCCGCGAATGACGATGGCATCGCCTGTCTTCAATCCGTCCAGCACCTCGAAGCGGTTGCCGACCGCACTGCCCAGTTGCACCTCGCGCAGCATTGCCTTGCCGCCTTCGACAACAAACACGATGTTCTTTCCACCCCGCGGAATGACGCCGTCCTTGTGCACGGACACGACATCGCGCGGCTTTCCAAGGGGCACCATAACCGTCACGCTCTGGTTCATCGCCAGTGCCTGTTCTGTGGCGAACGTAACGTCGAACGCCTGACTGAATCGAACGGGCCTGGTTCTCGTCAGCGTATTTTCGCTTGGCACCAGCGCCCTGACGGTCGCCTTCTGAATCATGTCGTTGTCGAGCTTGATATCCACGCTGCGGCCGGGGATGAGGCCGCTGATACGTTCCGCTGGAACATTTGCCTCGATTTCAAGCGCTTCCTCGTTGATCAAAGTCACCACCGGATCGCCCACATTGAGATACACCCCGGGCGCCACATGCTTTTCCGACACGACGGCATTGTAGGGCGCGCGAATCTCGGCGTTATATAGATCGATCTCCGCCAGCCGCAATTCCGCGGCGGCGCTGCTGACCTCCGCCTCGCGCTCCCCGACTTCACTGAGAAATTTCGTTACTTCATTGCGTTTGTCTTCATGGCGGGCCTGCGAAAACGCCGCTGAATTCCGGAGATTCGCCAGCCGGGCGAGTTCCTGTTCCGTCAGCGCCAGCTGCGCCTTGGCCGTCCTCAGGCTTGCCTGTTTGGCCTTGAGTTCGGCCGCCGCCAGTTCCCGGCTCCAGCGGATCCGTTCCGTTACCAGGCTGGCAAGAACGTCGCCTTTCCTGACCCGATCGCCGACAGCCACCGCAACGTCCCCGACGGGCCCGCGCATCAGCGCCGCGACAATGCCGGTCTGCTTGGATACGAAACGTCCAATAACAGGCGAAGTCTGCGACAGGGGCTCTTCGGCAACGATATCGACCTTTACCGATGCGGCCATGTTTTGCGCCATGGCGGCAAGCGGCATCAGCGCCGCCATGACTACCATGCCACCTGCCCGCAACGCGTTTGCCACCCCGGGCGTTGCAATACAAAATCTGCTCATACCTGACCTCAATACCGGCAACGAACCAATCAATCCGTCCCGGAACCGCAAGTGCATTCAATATTAAGTGTAAAAATTACTATATCTTTACGCGCGAATAATCCCTGAATCGAAGGCGATAATCCAGCAATAACTTTGACGTGCACGCCAATGCGCGGAATATTGCATGCATGCCATCATAACACACCGCACCGCAGCAAAAAACCTATCGGCGACAAGGATGTTTGCATGACGACGGCCTTATATACTCATGAATCCTGCCTGCGGCACGATCCCGGCAGGGGCCACCCCGAATCGCCGGACCGGTTAAAGGTCGTCCTGTCAGCGCTCGAAGAAGACAGTTTTTCCGCGCTGGCGCGATACGAGGCGCCCCGGGCAACCATCGAGCAGATCGCGAGAATCCACCCGATCGATCACGTAACGCAGATCCTCGAGGGCATGCCGGAACAGGGCTATGCGCGGATCGACGCCGATACCGTTGTTTCGCCCGCATCAGGAGAAGCGGTTCTTCGCGCCGCCGGCGCTGTCTGTGCCGCGGTCGATAATGTGGTCGCGGGCACGGTAAAAAATGCCTTTTGCGCGATCCGGCCGCCCGGCCATCATGCGGAGCCGACCATCCCGATGGGATTTTGCGTGTTCAACAGCATCGCTGTTGGCGCGGCGCAGGCCCGCAGCCGGCATGGAATGGAGCGCATTGCCGTCGTCGATTTCGATGTTCACCACGGCAACGGCACGCAGGCGGCATTCCAGAACGACCCGAACCTGTTTTACGCGTCGACGCATCAGTCGCCGCTTTATCCGGGGACGGGTTCGCCCCGCGAAACCGGTATCCGCAATAATATCGTCAACGCCCCGCTACCGCCGGGTGCGGGTTCGGATCTGTTCAGAGAGGCAATGACCCTCAGGGTGTTGCCCGCTTTGCAGCGCTTCGCGCCCGAATTCCTGCTGGTTTCCGCCGGATTCGATGCCCACCGGGACGATCCCCTGGCCGGACTGCGGCTCACGGACGACGACTACCGATGGGTGACCGGTGAACTGGCGCGCGTCGCGGATATATGTTGCGGTGGTCGCATCGTGTCCGCCCTCGAAGGCGGCTATGACCTGGACGCGCTGGCCCGCTGCGTCTCCATTCATGTGCAGGGGCTGATGCAGGCCTGAAAGGGCGGCAATAACCGGTCGCTACTTTTGCGGTAACGACCGCATCTCACCCGATGACGCCGGCCTGGCTCAGTTTTTCCTCTACCATGGCGCTGTCGAATGGCTTTGCCACATAGTCGTCGGCGCCGGCGGATATCGCCTCCTGAATGAGGCTTACGTTAATTTCACCCGTACAGAATATGACCACCGGCCCGTCGCCGCCGTCGCGCTGGCGCAACGCGCGCAGGAAATCCACGCCGTTCATGACCGGCATGTTCCGGTCGAGCAAAATGGCGTCGGGCATTGCATTGGTACAGATTTCGAGAGCCTTCTGTCCATCAGCCGCTTCCACGACATTGAGGCTAAGGCTTTCAAGTATTCCGCGGGCGATACTGCGAATAGCATCAGAATCATCGACCACCAGACACGTTTTCATGTCGTCAGCTTTCTTTTTTTGGCAACCCGACCGGGGTCAACTCTACCGTTGTCCCGGCCAAACGTCTCCAGGTTATTGTCAAAACCGTACATGACCACTTATAAAAGAATCATTAATGGAAATTACACCAAGTTCGCTCATTACCTGTTGATGTTCCGGTCGCAAGGCTGGGCGGAATGCGCCTCAAGCAGATCGTCGGCGGAACATAGCCTTGGACAGCCCTACGCCCCATGACTAGACTTCGGCATGAATGAGTACTGTCGCAGTTGAAAGGCGCGTAATGGCGGGTAACGAAGATATCCGGGATGGTATCGCCTCCATGGGGTTCGAAGATGCCCTGAAGGAACTGGAGCAGATTGTCCGGTCCCTGGAATCGGGGGACGCAAAACTGGACGACGCGATCACGTCCTATGAACGCGGCGCCGCCCTGAAAAAGCATTGTGAAGCCAAATTGACCGAAGCGAAAAGTCGCATTGAACGTATTTCCTTCGGCAAGGATGGCGCCAAAACCGAGCCCGCAAACATTGAGTAGCCTAGCCCCATCGACATTGGCGCTGGAAAAAGCCCTACGTGAAGCTGCAAGCGATGTGGAAAGTGTTCTGGATCGAATGTTGGGCGTCACAGACGGTCCGGAATCCCGCCTTTTTGAATCCATGCGGTACGCCACATTTGGCGGCGGCAAGCGGTTCCGGCCCTTCCTTGTCGTTCAAAGTGCAAAGCTGTTCTCGGTACAGAAAGCCGCGGCGCTTCGCGTGGCAGCCGCGGTGGAACTGGTTCACTGCTATTCGCTGGTGCATGACGATCTGCCGGCAATGGACGACGACGACCTGCGGCGCGGCAAACCGACGGTTCACAAGCAGTTCGACGAAGCCACCGCGATCCTTGCCGGCGACGCCCTGCTGACCCTCGCCTTCGAGGTCCTGGCCGACCACCGCACCCATGAAAACGCCGAGGTCCGCACCGAGCTTGTCTCGGCGCTGGCCAAAGCCGCCGGCGGGCGCGGCATGGTCGGCGGGCAGATGCTCGACCTGGCTGCGGAAAGCGTGGAACTGGATATCGGTGCGATTACCCGCCTGCAACGCTTGAAAACGGGCGCCATCATTGCATTTTCATGTGAGGCGGGTGCTATCCTGGGTCGGGCATCGATGGACGCACGGGATGCGCTGCGTGGATACGCCCATGACCTTGGACTGGCGTTCCAGATTTCAGACGATCTGCTTGACGTCGAAGGAACGATAGAGGAAACAGGGAAAGCGGTCGGCAAGGATGCCGATGCCGGCAAGGGAACGTTCGTTTCCATACTCGGTGTAGAGCGGGCCCGGGCGCAGGCAAAACTGCTTGCGGCACAGGCGGTTGAACATCTGGCCATGTTTGAAGGCGCCGCCGACCTTTTGAGGAATGCTGCGACTTTCGTTGTTGAGAGGCGCCGCTAGCAAGACAAGGAGAGACGGCGTGAAACCGAATACGCCATTGCTGGACACGGTTAATTATCCAGCCGATATTCGTAAACTGGAAGAATCGAAGCTCCGACAGCTTGCCGATGAACTGCGCGCCGAAACGATCGATGCCGTGTCGCAGACCGGCGGGCATCTTGGCG
>JAQCHR010000135.1 GCA_027619655.1 Pseudomonadota bacterium | reverse complement strand
ACGATTTCATCGACGAACCGGCCGGCCTTCATCGCCGCTTCGGCTTTCTGCTGCGATCCGGCGGCGAAGGTATCCTGATCGTCACGGGTCAACTGCCACTGGCGGGCGACATTTTCGGCCGTATTGCCCATGTGATAACCGTTGAAAGCGTCGAACAGGCCGTCCTTTAGCATCGTATCGATAAAGTTCAGATCCCCCATTTTCTGGCCATTGCGAAGATGTGCGCAATGCGGCGCCTGGCTCATGCTCTCCTGGCCGCCGGCCACCACGATGTCACAGTCGCCGGTCAGGATCGACTGGAAGCCGAGCGCAACCGTACGCAGCCCGGACCCGCAGAGCTGATTGATCTGATAGGCCGTTTTCTCGACCGGGATTCCGGCTTCCATCGCCGCCTGGCGGGCCGCATTCTGGCCGGTACCGGCCGTCAGGATCTGCCCCATGATGACTTCATCGACTTCGCCCGGATCGACTTTCGCCCGACGCATGGCCTCGGCGATAGCGACCGAACCCAGATACGAAGCCGGTACTGAACTCAAACCGCCATTGAACGCACCCACCGGGGTCCGCGCGGCACCTGCGATAACAACATCCGTCATGATAAAACTCCTGCTGGTGACAATTCGCCCATCCAGCTGGAAGCCGCCGGCGGCGTATCATTTTGCGACGCAGCATATCGCGGCGGACCATCGCAAACAAGAAGCCGTGCGGAAAACTTCATTCCGGCGTCATTGACAGGGTGATCTAAAAATACACCCGCATGCGTTGCGGTGCAGCAATCCTTTGATCGCAGGCCCAGAGAATGCTATGCGTTTGTGCCGAAACGTTCCGGCACCAACATTGCGAGGATTCATGGCGGACACCGAAGGCAAGGCCGATGCACCGGTCACAATCAAGAAATACGCCAATCGGCGGCTCTACAATACGGCCACGAGCAGCTATGTAACGCTGGAGTACCTGTGCCAGATGGTCAAGGACAACGTCGATTTCGTCGTCTTTGACGCCAAAAGCGGCGAGGACATTACGCGATCCGTGCTGACCCAGATTATTGTCGAAGAGGAAGCCAAGGGGCAGAATCTGCTGCCGATCGACTTCCTGCGGCAGGTCATCGGATGTTATGGCGATGCGATGCAACAGACGCTGCTGCCACGCTTCCTGGAGCATTCGATGTCGACCTTCATGAACAATCAGACAAAGATGCAGGAAACGCTGCGCGAATCCTTCGGCAATGTTTTTCCCATCGGATCGCTGGACGACCTCGGCCGCCAGAACATGAATATGTTCGAAAAGGCGATGGAACTGTTCAAGCCGTTTGGCGGCGGCACGGGTGAAAAATCCGCTGCCGCGGAACCGTCGAAGCCGGCCGCCGATGACGACAAGATCGAAGCGCTGACGCAGAAACTGGATGCGCTGCAGATGCAGATTGACGCCCTGTCGAAAAAATAGGGCTGTCCCGGCGCCGTCTATTTGGCGGCGGCGAGAACGGGGTGGGTCAGCGCTGGACGGCCCAGTTCCCACCCCTGCAGATAGGTAACGCCCTGCGCCAGCAGGTAATCAAGGTCGGCCTGGGATTCGACACATTCAGCGACTGTTTCGATACCGTAAGCCGTTGTTATCCCGAGCAAGGTGTCGATGAATTTCTGGTTTGCGGCATTGCCTGCGACGCCGCGGATATAGGAGCCGTCAATTTTCACGGTATCGACCGGGAACGTCTGCAAATGGCGGAAATTCGTGTAGCCGACGCCAAAATCATCCAGGGAAACCCGGCATCCGAGCGCGCGCACCGACGAAATAAAGCGCAGTGAATCCTCGAAATCGTAAAGTTCCGCCGTTTCCGTTATCTCGATGATCAAACGCTGCGCGATGTCGGGGCGTCCGGCGACGGCGCCGTTCAGACGGCGCAGCCATGCGCGGTCAGTGACGGTCAGTCCGGAAATATTCATCGCCAGATGCAGGTCCGGATACAGATCAAGCTCGGCTATGGCGAGGTCCAGTCCGTAGCGGTCAACCCGCTGCGAATAGCCCTGCTGTTCGGCGACCGGCACGAAAACAGAAGCGGGAACCGGCGGCTTGTCCCCGTCGAGTATCCGTAACAAGGTTTCGTAATAGGCGATTTCACCGTCAGCGCACCGGACTACCGGTTGATAGGCGAAAGCAACGTGCCCGTCGCGCAGCGCCTGTACCAGCGACGCGCCGATATCCTCCTGATCGTAGTCGTGGCCGGGTAATATCGATGCCTGCCGGTGCGACGCGAATGTCCCGGCCCCGCGCCGCATGGCATCGTCGAGCGCCCTGGTCCCGCAATGCATGGCGGCATTTGTTGTCCTGACGTCTGACGGAAACAACACCCCGCCGACCGAAACGCTGATCGGCAAGGGTCCATCGGGAGTCATGAAAGGAATGGCCGCGACAGTCGCCTTGATCTTGTCTGCAACCGCAGCAAGACCGGGTTCGGTGCATTGGCTCAGCACCACGCCGAACCGAAATGCTTCGAGCCGGCCGATTACATCCGCCGTTCGGACGCATTCTTCAATTTTCTGGCCGACGGAAACGAAAATCCTTTCCAAGATCGCGTCGTCATGTGCCGATGCGAGACTTGCCATACTGTCTATTCCGACAACCAGGTAGCCGCCTTCCGCCGCATATCGTTGCGCATGGGTCAGCGCGTGTTCAAGCGCTTCACGCAGTCGGGACTGATTATAGTGACCGGTCAGTGCGTCATAAACCGCCACGTCGCGTTGGCTTTCTTCCGCCGATTTGCGTTCGGTGACAATCCGCAGCGTTCCCAACATACGGTTTGCGACGCCACCGGCGCCGGTTTCGATTTTGCCGCGATCATGCACCCAGCAGATCGACCCATCCGCCCGCCGCAGGCGGTATTCGCAGTCGAAACGCCCCCCTGCGGCATTGTGCCTGGCCAGAGCCTGCAGCCGCCGCGGCTGGTCTTCCGCGTTGACATGCGACTGAAATGTCGCGCCATCGGTCACGTGATCGGCGCCGATCAGGGCGTCAATATCGCCGAAAAACGTCATTTTGTCACTGGTGACATTCCAATCGTAGGAAATATCGCCCGCAGCCATCAGCGCGTCGAGGAGTACCCCCGGTTTTACGGTGGAGTCGGTCATGGCGATTTAGTAACAGCATTTCCGGTATTCGTCTAAAATTTTATCTAATTAACCGGAAAAATAAAATTAATTGCAAAACCAATGGTTTTGATAATCAACCGTTAAGGATCCGGTGACATGGTTAATACGGGTGCAAGAGGGTCAGACTAGCTGACAATGCGGAAGGCCCGTGATGGCCGAAGTAACAGTAATTTCGCCGAACATCGTTGAACTGGTCGGCAACCTTCAAAGGCAGTTCGGTGCGCCCAAGGCAGAGCGTCCGCCGCCGCGCCCCCCTGTACAATCGCAATCGGGTGACACCGCACAAAACAGGAGCGGCCAGCGCGCCAGCGCGGAGACCCAACTTGCACAATCTCAACTACGCCGCAGCGACTCAAGGAATGCGGAAGAGCAACAGCAGCGACCGCCCCGGCAGGACGGCTTTCAGCCCAACCGCTTCGCAACCAGGCCGTCAACGCTGTTTCTGACACAGCTCTTCGGCCAGCAGAGCCCCAGCCGTTCTTTCGCGCCCAAGCGTCTGGAAATCGGCATTGCCGCCTATCAGCGCGCCAATGCCAGCCCGGCGCGGTCACCGGGGGGATACGTCTTCCTGACCCGGCATGTCGATACGACCGTTTGACGACACCACCACCAGCATACGGAACGCCATCAGCCGGCCCAGCAGAGGCGCCAGAACGGATTCCAACGCAGTCAGCGGCCCCGCCAGCCATGTCGGCAGCAGACACCAGGCCTGGAAGCCGCCTGTCAGCGGATAGGCGAACAGCGCCGTGTGTTCTACCCTGTCGACGGACAGGCCGGGAAACGCCTTTTCGAAAACCGCTAGCCGCGCCGCCCCGCCAAACAGCAGCGTCGGGATCGCCTGATTGGAATCAAACGGGTCGCGGGCGGTATTCAACGGCCCGCTGGCGAGCGGGTCCTCGCCCATATCAACGGGCTCAACGTGAAACCTGTCATAGAAAAACCGGCTGAACGGTGTGATTGCCGGCTCCATCATGACGATCCGCCCGCCGATGCGCAGGACGCGAAGGGCCTCGTTGAAGAACAGCGCCGGGCGCTGCAGATGATGCAGGACATCGAACATGACGATATTGTCGAAGCTTGCATCGTCGAAGGGCAAGCGGTGCGCATCGCAAACCGCGTCCAGCCACGGGGCCATCATGACATCGGTCGATACAACGTCCGGTGCAAATGATTTGAGGTTACCGGAACCACCGCCGATTTCCAGCGACCGGCCCGGCCGGCAGGAATTCGCCATACGTCGGTACCAGCCCTGGTACACCCGGCGCAGGACTGGCTTCTTCATCCAGACGGCGCGATAATCCGCCGGATCGGCGGACGCCATCGTCAGAACGCCTTCAATCGGAAGAAGGCGAATACCACCATCCGGACCAGCAGCCAGCCATGCGAGAACCGGGAAATCTGCGTTTCGCCATAGCGGCGGCTGGCATAGCGGATCGGAACCTCGATCACTTTCAGGTTCAGCTTGGTGGCCCCGAAAATCAGGTCAAAATCGCCGAACGGGTCAAAATCGCCGAGATAGGCCCGGTTCGCGGCAATGGCGTCGTAATGCCGCCGGCGCAATACCTTGGTGCCGCACAACGTATCGGTAAAGCGCTGGTTGAGCAGCCAGCTGAACAGCAGGGAAAATATCTGGTTCGCGACCCAGTTCAGAAACCGCATCGCCTCACTTTCCATGGGATAGACGAGCCGGGAACCGTTGATGAATTCACCCTTGCCCGACACCAGCGCATTATAGAATTTCGGCAGGTCTTCCGGCGGCATGGTCAGGTCGGAATCCAGGATCATCAGGACATCGCCCCGCGCCAGGTGATAGCCCTTGCGCATCGCATCTCCCTTGCCCTTGCCCTCCTGCTGCACGGCCTTGATATCCCACTCGCCTGCATAGGCGTCACGGACCCGTTCGCATTCTGCAAAGGTCCCGTCGCTTGAATGACCCTCGACGAAAAGGATTTCCATATCCTCGGCAAAGCGGGGCATCCGCTGAATTGCCGGCTCGATATTGCCGCGCTCGTTTCGGCACGGAATGATGACCGTCACGGACAGGGGGCCCAGCGCCTCGGTGGGCGTCGGCCGGGCCACGATGTAGTTGCGTAGCGAAAGCCGCCGGATCAGTGGCAACGTGCCGATGAAACGGTTGATGAACGGCCCGATCCCGAACAGCCGGCGGGGAACGAGCTGGCGCCAGTCCCGCTTGATAATGTCAAAATCGGCCAGCGACAGCAGGTTGCCCATATCGCTCGACGACAGCCAGTTGAGCGGTGGCTGGCGCATCTTGAGCCCGAACAGTTCCGCCACCGACAGAACCGGTTCCCAGTATTTGGAATAATAGGAAATCACGATCCGCGTATCCGGCGTGCACAACGGATGCAGGCTGCGCAGGGCGGTTTCACAATCGTCGAAGAAGCCGATCGTATCCGACACGACGATCACGTCGAACGGTCCGCCGAGACGCGCCACAAGCGCCGGGTCCTCGGCATCGCCCTGGACAAATTCCAGATCAGGGTAATTTTCCCGGGCGATTTCGACCATGCGGGAACTGAAATCGACGCCAACCCCATGGCCGGGTTCCAGCCCGGCCAGCAGGTGCCCCGTGCCGCAACCGAGATCGAGCACGCGCAACCCCTTGGGAATCAGGAATTGCAGGTAACGTTCGTGCTCCGCGTTGAAGTAGCTGTTCCGTTGCCGCCAGGAATCGCGGCTATCGGCAATGCGATCGATTAACGCGATCATCGCTTCCTTGCGTGGTGAACTGGCTTTCCGGGCTTCGGTCATGGCTACATGTTTCTCCGTGAGCGCAAATTTCAGTATACGGACCCAAGTTTCCGGCCCGAAATCAGCCACAGGATCCCACCCGGTATTCCTGTGGCGACGAGCAGCGCGCCGAAGGTCATCGAAACGACCAGCGCGTCTGCGGCGGGAATGTCGACGAATCCGAACGCGACGACCATCGCGCCTTCCCGTACGCCCCATCCCGCAATGGAAACCGGCACCATGGACACCAGAATTACCGGTGGCACAAGTATCAGACAATGAACCATGGAAAGGCCCGACGCGATGGACTGGCCGATCAGCCATACCGTCAGCAAGGTAAAGAAGATAATGACAGTGGCGAGGGCGAGTGCGGCAAGGACCGGAACACCCCGTGTGGAAAACCGCTGCGCCGCCATACCGAATGCCACGAGCGGACGCAGTGCCCGCCAGCGTCCGGCGACAAGACCCGCGCGTCCGCCCAATGCTATCAGGAAAGCGATCCCCGCCATACCGGCCAGAATCAGGGTCGGGATACTCCAGCGGGCCGTTGAATCGTTGACCAGGGAGAACAGGACCGGCAACGTCAGCACGACAACCAGAAGCGATGCCGCCAGCGCGCAAAACCGGTCGAGAATGACCGAGATCGCGGCCTGCTCCATCGAAATCCCGTCCCTGTGAAAAAACCAGATCCGCACGACGTCGCCGCCGATCGTTGATGGCAGTGTCTGGCTGAAAAATTGGCCGACGAATGTCAGCCATAGCGACCGTCCCACCGCAAGGGGAATGTCCAGCGCCCGACAGACGACAACCCAACGCAGGGAAAGTGCCACCGTTGCCACAAGCGTCAGGCCCAATGCCATGACGACGGGCCATGCCGACATCCGGCCCGCCGCCTCAGCGACCGGTGTGAGATCGATACGGCTGATGAGCCACCAAATCAGTAGAACCGATATGGCCGCCTTGGCCATGAAAATGAGCCATTTTTTCACTTTGAAAACGTGCCGATTTCTGCCGGTTCCGGGAAATCCGGCACCGTGCCGGAACATGGCGCGGTGTTTAGCAGTTTCGTCGCGCCCGGGGCAAGGCTGGCAGGACCGGGCGGTTTCCATAATCTCGCCGACACCACGGCGGCGATGGACCCGCCAGTGCAACACAGGACCGCGTTACCTTTATGTCCAAAGGACGAATGACATCGTGGCGCCAGTTATGCCATTGTGACGCGCTAGTGGCACTGAAGCGTGCCGTCGTTTGTTGATACAATGCGTGAAACGGAATAAACCGATGATCGAAGACCCCAAGGTGCTGGCGCAGATTCCATCGCGCCTTTAAAATTATCGAAACGAGTGGCACGTTGAGTATCCATAAGTATATCCGGCGGGAAGGCAGCAGCGTCCGAAACGCTTGGCAGCAAACCCCAATACCTTTTCACACCAGCCTTTTGCATTGCGCGCCAGAGCATGGCGCAGTGATAGGCAATCGGCATCAACCCCGTGGGAACCATGCTTGACAGACTTCTCCTCGGTGCGGAAAAAATATCGCGAATTGCCGTATGGATCGGCGGCGCATTGCTGATATTTGCTGCCATACTGACAACTGCAGACGTCCTGGTCCGAAAAATATTCGATTGGTCGTTCGGCGGTGCGGATGAAATCACCGGCTATATTTTCGCCATTTCCACGGCGCTGGCTTTCGCATTCGCAACGTTGCAGCGCGCTCATGTGCGGATTGACGCATTGTATCTGCAATTGCCCAGGGTCATTCGCCCCTTCCTCGACATCCTTGGTTTCCTGCTTCTGGGCGGCTTTCTGACAATCGTCACCGAACGCGCCTATGCGGTCTGGCTGAACAGCTACGAAAGCGATTCGGTTTCGATCACACCGCTGGTGACCCCGCTGGCCATTCCGCAGGGTTTCTGGCTGATCGGCCTCGGGTTGTTCATGATTGTTTTCGTCCTGATGCTGCTTCGCCTGATTGTCGCGCTGTTTCAGCGTGACTGGCTCCGCATTGCGCAGCTTATCGGGCCACGCGGTATTGAAGAAGAAGTCGCCGAGGAACGCGCCCATGCCCGTGCCGAACTGGAGCGCGAACACGCACATAACGAACAGGCCCGCCTGAAACGCGGCAGCTGAGGCGACTGACATGCTCGCATGGACCGGAATTATCCTATTGTCATTGCTGGCGCTTAGTGTGCCGGTTGCCGGCGCACTCGGCTGGCTCGGGCTCATCCTCGACAATTTCTATTCGTTGATGCCGCTTAAGCTAGCGCTGGGCGAGATCGTCTGGCAGAACGCCATCGAATACATCCTGGTTGCCATACCGCTGTTTATCCTGCTGGGTGAGATCCTGCTGCGCGCCGGCATCGCCGAACGCATGTACGGGGCCATGGTGCAGTGGCTCTCCTGGCTGCCTGGCGGCACAATGCATTCGAATATCGGTTCCTGCGCCATCTTCGCGGCGTCTTCCGGGTCCAGCGTCGCCACGGCTGCCACGGTTGGCACCGTCGCA
>JAQCHR010000134.1 GCA_027619655.1 Pseudomonadota bacterium | reverse complement strand
TCGGAGGCGATCAGCTTGGCCAGGGCGGATTCCATACGGTAGGGCTCGCCCCGGTCCGCCTTGTCCGCCGCGTCCAGCACGAACAGCCTGGCGGTGCGCAGGTCGATCTCGTTTTCGACCAGCATCCACTGGATGCCCTGCCGCGACGAAAGCGGCGCGCCGAAGGTCTCGCGGATCTTGGCGTATTCCACCGCCATCTCGTTCGCCTTCACCGCGACGCCAATGCATTCCGCGGCATAGGGGATGCGCTGGCGCGACAGGCGCTCGCTGGCGATGGCGAAGCCGCCGCCTTCCTTGCCCAGGATGTTCTCATGCGGCACGCGCAGGTCTTCAAGCTGGATTTCTGTCGCATATTTGGCGGAACGCAACGTGTGGACGACGCGCCGGACATGAAAGCCCGGCCAGTCGGTTTCGACGATGAAACAGGTCACGCCCTTGCGTCCCGGCCCGCCGGTTCGGGCGAACAGCAAGCCGTAATCGGCCCGGTCCGCGCCACTGATCCACAGCTTGGTGCCGTTCAGCACCCAGTCGTCGCCGTCGCGCACCGCGCGGGTCTGGATTGACCGGGCGGGGTCGCTGCCGCCGGACGGCTCCGACAGGCCGAAGAACACCTTCTTTTCGCCGCGCAGCATCGGGTACAGGTACTTGTCCTTCTGCGATTCCGTCGCCTCGAACATCTGCGCCTGCCGCGCCCCGCCGAAGGCATAGTAACAGGGCGCATACAGCCCCGCGCGATGCTGGCTGTACTCGATGGCGATCAGCGAACGGGTCACCAGGTCAATGTCCGGCCCGCCGTATTCCGGCGGCGTGTCGAGACCATAGAGACCCATTTCCTTGACGATATCGACAAGACGGGCCAGTTCCTCCGGCGGCAACTCGTCCGCATCCGGGTCCAGGCTTTCTTCCAGCGGCAGAATTTCTTCGCGCACAAAGCGCCGCACCATGTCGACTATCATCCGCTGTTCGTCGGAGAGGGCGAGGTCCATGTCTTTTATTCCTTCTTCCTGATTCTTCTATTTTCTGTCGTAACCGATGCGTCAGCCGGGGCTCAACCGGCCGAGCAGGCGAACATCGACATCGATATTGGCCACGGGCAGGTCGCCATTGTGGTCATTGCGATACGCGCCCAGGAGTTCCTTGTGCCGCGTGAAATACGCCATGTTCACCTCAACCCGGAACTGCGTCGCGCCGGCAAGCGGGGCCTTGAGCATCGCTTCAAGCTCGCCCTTCAGGCCGAACAGCGAACGCCCGCCGGCCACGCCGATATAGACAATCTCACCCGCACCGTTCGCCAACTGGTAGACACCCAGATGCCCGGCCAGTTGCTTCACATTTTCCGCCGTCAGCGGCACCCAGGGTTTGTCGAGTCTTACTGCCATGTCGGCTCCTGCCTATTCGCCGGTGAAATTGGGCTGACGCTTTTCCAGCTTGGCGGTAATGCCTTCCTTCGCATCCGCGCTTTCCCGCGCCGCCTGGATCATGTCGTCGATATCATCATGATCGATCCCGCCGCGGAACGCCATTTCGCGCACCAGAAGCGCCTTCATCGCCTTCAACGACAGCGGTGCGTTGGCCGACAGCCGGTCGATGATCTTCTGCGCTTCGGCTTCCAGCTGATCCGGCGCGGCGACGCGGCTGATGATGTTCAGTTCCAGCATCTTGGCGGCTGGCAGCGCGTCGCCCAGCAGCAGAATTTCGCGGCTGGCGACCGGCCCGGCGATCTCCACCAGTTTCTTGGCCAGGAACCAGGTCGGCGCCAGTCCGATCTGCGCCAGCGACATGCCGAACCGCGCGCTTTCCGATGCGACGACAAAATCGCAGTGCAGCGCCAGTTCGCAGCCCCCGGCGATTGCCGCCCCCTGCACCACCCCGACGATCGGCAGCGGACTGTGCTCCATCGCTTCCAGCACCCGCTCGATAGGGCTTTCGCCGCGCTGGGCCGGGTTGCGCTGGCGTTCCGCCAGATCGATTCCGGCACAGAAGACGGGGCCTTCGGCCCGCAACACAATTACCCGTTCGGATTTATCCGGCGTATCGGCGAAGGCGTTGTACAGCGCCTCCAGCATCGCCAGGTCCAGCGCATTGCGTTTTTCGGAGCGCGCCAGCGTGATGGTCCGGACCGCGCCGTGTTTTTCTATTTTTACCGATGTCATGCGGGTTTCCTCTTTACGGGTTTGTTGACCGGGTGTTTGGGGCGTTTGCCCTGCAGGAAGCGGGCAATGTCGGCGCCAGCGGTTCCGGCAATGGTGTCGAGACATTCCTGGGTAGAACCCGCCATATGTGGCGTCAGCAGGATATTCGGCGCATCAAAGATCGGGCTTTTCGGATCCGGCGGCTCGCTGCTGAGCACATCCAGCGCCGCACCGCCCAGCCGCCCGCTTTTCAGCGCCTGCGCAACCGCCGCCTCGTCGACCAACTGGCCGCGCGCCGCATTGATCAGGAAGGCGCCCTTCTTCATCGTCGCCAGCGCCTTGCCGTTGATCATCTGATGCGTCGCCGGGATATGCGGCGCATGCAGCGACAGGTAATCCGCCGCCGCGAGCAGCGCTTCCAGCTTCATCGGCTTTGCGCCCCGGGCGCGGATTTCCGCCGCCGAAAGCCCCGGGTCGCAGGCGCAGACCTTCATGCCGAATGCGGTGGCGATCCGGGTCACCCGCAGGCCGATCTGGCCCATGCCGACCAGCCCCAGCACCTTGCCCTTCAGCTCGCTGCCGGTATGGCGGGCATCGCCCCAGATGCGCTTGTTGTGCACCTGCTCGGCCGAAGTCGGTATTTTCCGCGCCAGGCTGATCATCAGCCCGAAGGTCAGTTCCGCTACCGCATCCGCATTCGCGCCCGGCGCGTTGGTCACCAGCACGCCCCGTTCGGTGCAGGCCGCCACATCCACCTGATCCACCCCGGCGCCATGCACCGCGACGATCCTCATCTCCGGCAACTGGTCCAGCAAAGTCGGGGTGATGTAACCGGCGCGCACCAGCATGCCAACAGCCCCCTGGAACATGTCCGCGAAGCGGCTTTCTTCTTCCAGGCCCAGCTTGCTGTAGGGCAGCGGCACGGTCTTCACTGGCGCCACGCCGCGCAGGACGGCTTCCACCGGATTCATCGATACGGGCAGGTCTTCCGTGGCCGTAACGGCCACCCAGGGTTTGGGCGATGGCATGAAGGCGTACTCTCTTTCAGGAAGCGGTTTGCGGCCCGCGCACCAGGCGGCCCGGCAATGCGCCGGTTTCAATACCATCGCGCTGCACGACGACACCGGATACCAGCGTGGCGTCATAGCCTTCGGTTTTCTGGATCAGGCGCCGCCCGCCGCTGGGCAGGTCATAGACCACCTGCGGCGCATGCAGGCGCAGCCGGTCGTAATCGATGACGTTCACATCCGCCTTGTAGCCGGGCCGCAGCAGGCCCCGGTCATTCAGGCCGATCGCGGCGGCATTGTCATGTGTCAGCCGGCGGATCGCCCAGGGCAGCGGCAGTTTCCCGCCGGCCGTCCGGTCGCGGGTCCAGTGGGTCAGCATGTAGGTGATGGCGCTTGCGTCGCTCAGCACGCCGACATGGGCGCCGCCATCGCCCAGGCCGACCAGCGAATTCGGATGGCTGATCATGTCCTTGACTGTGTCGAGATTGCCGTAGCTGTAATTGCTGAGCGGCCGGTACAGGATCGCCTTGCCGTCCTTTTCCAGCAGCATGTCGTAGGCCACATCTTCCGGCTTGCGTCCTTCGCGTTCGGCGCGGGCCGCAACGCTCTTGTCCGCCGACGGTTCGTAATTCGGCGGATTGCCCAGCGGGAAGATCCGGTCCCAGCGCTCCAGCCGCCGCACCAGCCCCGCATCCGGATTCGTCTCCGCAAGCAGGCGGGCGCGAAATTCCGGCTGGCACAGGATTGCCATCTTTTCCGCCAGGGGTAAATCCGCGATGGCATCGTAGCTGGGCCGCCCGAGGAAGGGGTTCTGCGATACCTCGAACCCCATCATGATTCCGGTCGGTCGGGTCAGCACCTGACCCGATATTGACAATCCGTCGGCATTGGCCGCCGCGACCCGTTCCATCAGCCGCCGCCATTCTTCCGGCTTCGCGTCGCGCTGCAGTACCGTGATCGTCATCGGGCGTCCCGCGCGCGCCGCGATCCGGCGCAGCATGGCGAATTCCGCTTCGGGATCGTCGAAATCGGAGATCACCTGCAGCCAGCCGGACCCCACCGCGCCGACCGCGCCGGCGATTTCCAGCAATTCCGCCTCTTCCGCCTTCAGGGTCGGGGTCGGGTTACCCGCCTTGGTCTGGTGGTTGAGCGTCCGCGAGGTTGAAAAGCCGAGCGCCCCGCTGGCGATACCCGCCGCCGCCAGTTTCGCCATCGCTGCCCGGTCGTCAGCGGTCGCGGGTTCGTGATCGACCGCCCGCTGCCCCATGACAAAGACGCGCACCGCGGCATGCGGCACCTGGGTGACGATATCCAGGTCGTAGGACCGCGCATCGAGACGGTCGAGGTATTCATCGAAACTCTGCCAGTTCCAAGGCAGCCCCTCGGTCAGCACGACTTCGGGGATATCCTCCACCCCTTCCATCAGTTTGACCAGCAGGTCGCGCTGGTCGGGCTTGCAGGGCGCGAAGCCGACGCCGCAATTGCCCATCATCAGTGTGGTGACGCCATTCCAGGACGACGGCGTGATCCGGTTGCTCCAGGTCACCTGCGCATCGTAATGGGTATGCACATCGATAAACCCGGGCGTCACGATCCTGCCCGTTGCGTCAATTTCCGTATCGCCCCGCGGCAGATCCCTGCCGATGGCCGCAATCAGCCCGTCGCGAATGGCGATATCCGCCTTGCGGGGATCGCCGCCCGAACCGTCCAGAACGGTGCCGCCACGAATGACAAGCGCTTCATTGCCGGACATTTTACAATCTCCTCCCGCCAGATAGGGCAAACAGCCACCGAACCGGCCTGATTATGATACGCCGCGCCAAAGACGCAATCCCCCGTGCCGTTCGGGCCGCAAGGCAGTCTATACATTCCGGAGGCGGACCGACAAATCGATGCGATTGCGGCGACGCTATCCTCTGCTAGAGTCTCGCCCATGCATGATGCGTAACGGGGAATGGAGGCAAGGGCACGATGTCGGAAATTATTCGCGGAGACGCCGAGGCGGCGCTGATGGAACGCGCGCGCAAGGTCCTGCCGGGCGGCGGGTTCGGCAACGTGGCCTTCGACATCGTGATCCGGGACGGGAAAGCCGGCCGGGTCCATGACATAAGCGGTAATGAATATGTTGATTTTCTGCTGGGTTCCGGCCCCATGCTGATCGGCCACGGGCATCCCGAAGTGCTGGAAGCGGTGCAGGACCAGATCCCGCGCGGCACGACATTCTTCGTCAATAACGAGCCCGGCATCCTGCTGGCCGAGGAAATCGTCGACGCCATTGCCTGCGCCGACAAGGTCCGGTTCACCAGCAGCGGGTCCGAAGCGACGCTCTATGCGATGCGAATCGCCCGCGCCCATCACAAACGGGACAAGATCCTGAAATTCGAGGGCGGCTTCCACGGCATGAGCGACTATGCGCTGATGAGCATGGCCCCGGCCCGGTCCGGCAACTTCCCGCAGAGCGTCCCGGATTCGCCCGGAATTCCGCAGCGAATCCGCGACGAGGTGCTGATTGCGCCGTTCAACGATACCGAAACTGCGCTGAGCATCATCCGCGAGCACAAGGACGAACTGGCCGGCGTCATCGTCGAACCGTTCCAGCGCCTGATCAAGCCGGTGCCGGGGTTCCTCCAGGCGCTGCGCGACGTCACGACGGAATGCGGCATCGCGCTGATCTTCGACGAGGTGGTGACCGGCTTCCGCTTTGCCTATGGCGGGGCGCAGGCCTATTACGGCGTCGTGCCGGACATCTGTGCCCTCGGCAAGGTCATCGGCGGCGGCTTCCCGCTGGCCGCCGTTGCCGGACGCGATGAATACATGGTGCATTTCAACCGGCATGCCGTCGCACCGGAAGACTACGCGACCCAGATCGGCACGCTGAGCGGCAACCCGGTCGCCGCCGCGGCGGGCCTCGCCACGCTGAAGATCCTCAAACGGCCGGGCGCCTACGAAAAAATATTCGAGAACGGTCGCGCCCTGATGGATGGCCTGACCGCGCTTATCGAGAAAACAGGCACAGCGGCGCAGGTGATCGGCGAACCGCCCCTGTTCGATATCATCTTCTCGAAAGGCCGCGTAGCAGATTACCGCGACTCCATCGCCGGAAACCGCGATCCCTTACTGGCCTTCAACCAGTTCCTGCGGTCGCACGGCATTCTGAAGGGCGACAGCAAGTTTTATGTATCGCTGGCGCATGACGCGGAGGATATTGCGAAGACCCTGAGTGTTTTCGATCAGGCCCTGACGGATAAAAAATAAATGACACGCCAGACCAATATCATGATCGCCTGCGGCGTGCTCATCGTGCTGTTTGCCGGTGGGCTGCGCCAGTCTTTCGGTATTTTCCTCAACCCGGTCTCCATCGACCTGGGTATCGGGCGCCAGGTTTTCGGTCTGGTCATCGCCTCGCAAGCCCTGCTGTTCGGCGTCTGCCAGCCGGTCGCCGGGCTGCTTTCGGACCGCTATGGCGCATTCCGCGTCATAACGGCAGGCGCGTTGCTGTATGCCCTCGGCCTCTGGTTCGCGGGGGTGAGCACCTCCGCGCTGGATCTGTATCTTTCCATGGGGCTGCTGGTCGGCGTCGGGCTGAGCGGCGCCACCCAGGTCGTCGTGCTGGGCGCGATCGGCAAGGTCGTACCCAATGAGCGCCGCGGCACCGCCTTCGGCATCGTTATTTCAGCCGGCTCCATCGGCATGTTCGTCTTCGTGCCGGGTGCGCAGTCGCTGCTCGATACGCTTGGCTGGCGCGGCAGCTTCTCGGTCGCCGCCGCCGCCATCGCCATGATCCCGCTCGTTGCCATCGGCCTGCGCGCCGCACCCCTGGCCGAATCCGCCGGCCCCAAACAGTCCCTGCGCGAAGCCGTCAGCGAGGCGAAATCGCATTCCGGCTATGTTCTGCTGACCCTCGGCTTCTTTGTCTGCGGCTTCCATGTCACATTCGTCGGCACCCATCTGCCCGCCTATCTGGCCGACAAGCATGTATCGCCGCAGGCCGCCGCCTATGCGCTGGGCGTGATCGGCTTGTGCAATGTCATTGGCGCCTTCATTTTCGGCAAGCTGAGCGACCGCTATGGCAAGAAGAACCTGCTGGTCGTCATCTATTTCTGCCGCGCCATCCTCATGTCCATGCTGCTGATCCTGCCGATCAACGACGTCACCGCCATCCTGTTCGGCATCTGCATGGGGCTGCTGTGGCTGGCGACGGTCCCGCTGACCAGCGGCATTGTCGCCCAGGTCTTCGGCACCCGCCATTTCACCATGCTGTTCGGTGTGGTGTTCATGAGCCACCAGTTCGGCGGCTTCGGCGGCGCCTGGCTGGGCGGCTATATTTCCGACGTGACCGGATCCTACGACCTGATGTGGATGATTTCCGTCGGACTCGGCCTGACGGCGGCGCTGCTGCACTGGCCGATCCGTGACGCGCCGCTGGCCCGGCTCAGCCAGGAAACCGCTAAAGCCTGAGCGACGCCAGCCCCGCCAGGGCGATATCGTCCTTCAGCACCAGGTAGGTCGGCACCTGTTCCAGCCGTTCGCGGAACCGCCCCTTGGCGGTGAACCGCGCCCGGAAGGGCGAGGCCGCGAGGAAATCGGCGAAGCGCGGCGGTACGCCGCCGCCGATAAAGACGCCGCCCCAGGCGCAGTAGATCAGCGCAATGTTACCGGCAAAGGTACCCAGGAACGCGGTGAACTGCGACAGGGTCGCGACGGCCTCGGCTTCGCCGGACAGGGCTGCTTCAACGATTTCCCCGGGCGCGCAGTCCTGACCGCCCGTCATGGCATGATGCAGGTTGCCCAGCCCCTCGCCGGACAGCACCCGTTCCGCGGAGATATGGCCGAACCTGGTTTCCAATACGGCCAGGATGTCACGCTCCGCCGCGTTGACAGCCGCCAGCGACGCATGGCCGCCTTCCATCGCCAGCGCGGGAATGCCATTGGCGTCTCCGGGAATCAGGCAGGAAACGCCGAGCCCCGTACCCACATTGGCCAGCGCCACGGGATGCCCGAAATCCGGTTCGCGCGCGGGTCCGATACACAACAGGTCCGCCGGCCCCAGTCCCGGCAGGGCAAGCGCCGCCGCCTGCAGGTCGTTGAATACCCGGACCGGAATACCGCCGAACGCCGCGCCGATTTCGTCCGCCCGGAAAACCAGCGAACCGTTGGTCAGGCGGACACTTTTCCTGTCGATCGGCCCCGCGGCCGCAATTGAAATGGCGTCGATGGCGGGCGCCCCCAGGCGACGATGGCTATCCCTGATCAGGTCGAGCGCCGCGCCATAACCTGCAACCGGCAGCACCAG
>JAQCHR010000133.1 GCA_027619655.1 Pseudomonadota bacterium | reverse complement strand
CCCTGAAACCCTTCATCTACGGCATGGCCTTTGACCGGGCGCTGGCGCATCCCAATACCCGGATATTGGATGCGCCCCGTCGTTACGGTGGTTATGCGCCCGCCAATTTCGATGGCCGGTATCGCGGTTCTGTCACTGTGGCGGAAGCGCTGCGGCAGTCGCTGAACGTTCCGGCCGTGGCCGTCATGGACCGGCTGGGTGCGAGCCGGTTCACCCGGGCGCTTGCGGATGCGGGGGTTCCCGTTTCGCTGCCGTCCGGAGAACGGCCAGGTCTGGCGGTGGCGCTTGGCGGGGTGGGCATGACGCTGGAAGACCTCGTAACCCTGTATGGCGCGCTTGGGGCAGCGGGAGAGGTGCAGCCGCTGCGATTCGGCCCGGAGGCCGCGCCGGGTGTAACAGTTCGCCTGCTGCAGGCGGAAACCGCCCGCACGGTAACCGCAATCCTGGAAGGCGCGCCGCCGCCACGGGGCATGGCACCGGCACAATTGCTGGCGGGAACGCCCCGCTATGCCGCCAAGACCGGTACCTCTTTCGGCTTTCGCGATGCCTGGGCCCTGGGCGTCGACGGGCGATACGTGGTCGGCGTATGGGTCGGCCGGGTCGATGGCACGCCGCGACCCGGTCATGTCGGCCGGGACGATGCCCTCCCGCTGCTGGATGCGGTTTTCGGGCTGTTGCCGCGCGATGCGGCGCGGGCACTGGCGAAACCGGTTCACCCTTTAAGCGCACCTGCCCCGATGGCCCTGCGCGGGTTTGACCATGGATTGTGGCCTGCCGACCCGGCAATTGCGTCCCTGGCGCTCGTCTTTCCGCCGGATGGCGCGACGCTGGACCTTTCCCGGCAGGGCTGGTTCCGGCCCCTGCCGCTGCGCGCCGAAGGCAGCGCCGGGCCATTGCGATGGCTGGTCAACGGTCGGTTGCTGGATGGGCCTGTCTGGCATCCCGATGGTCCGGGTGCGGCGTCAATTATGGCGACGGACGGTCTGGGACGGACGGTGCGCAGCACGATCTGGATTGAATAGGGTTCATTCGCCGCGTGTGGCGGCGGTGAGGGGCGGCATCGCTGCGCAATACCGCCCCGTCGCGGCTTATTTTACGCCGAACTTTGCCGGGTCGATCTTGGAATAGACTTCCTGGTACAGCAGTTCGCCAAGCTTCGCCTCATCCGTGGCAATCGGGGCAATCAGCTTCTCATACTTGTCATAGAGCTTCTTGTAATTGCCGACGAACTCCGCCGCATCGGCGAGATGCAGGTTGTCCCTCGCATTCGCAATCGTCACTTCCTGGTCCTTTTCCACGAATTCGTTGCGCAGGCGCAGCAGTTCGGGATCCGGCTCGACGATCGGAATGTTCTTTTCCTTCGCGACGGCATAGCCGTCTGCATCGGCCTCCTGGTAGGCGGCGGTCGTCCGCACGACGGCCCTTGGCAGTACCCGCAGGAAGGCGGCGCGTTCCTCAACACTCAGCTTCGACCAGCTGTCCATATTCATGGAAAACAGGTTCACGGAGCGGAATGACCCGGTGTTCAGCTTGATGATCTGGGTCGCGACATCGCCGAGGCCATGGGATTTCAGCCCGCCAATGGCATAGAGGGCGCCATCGATCGTGCCGCGCGAAATCGCTTCATACATGCCGGCTGTCGGCATGTTTACCGCAACCGCGCCGATGGACTGGCAGAACCGGTCCCACAGTGAACCGGCCGCGCGCAGCTTCTTTGTCTTGATCTTCTCCACCGAATTGAAATCGCCCTTGGCGATGACGAAAGAGGCGGGCGTCGACGTGCCGGAGAAAAAGACCTGGTTCTGCTTGGCGGAATCTTCCAGGCAGGTCGGGCAATGCAGCATGTAGAGTTCCGTAACCGCCATAGCGCCCGCCATGTCGTCCGGGCCGACCATGGCAAGGTCGTTCAGCACGATTCCGTGCGGATAGTAGGGCGGCGTATAGGTCATCACGACATGGCCGATATCGGCGACCTCGTCACGGACGCCATCGGAAATGGCCTTGGCGGCGAGCAGGGATTCACCCGGGAAAATGCGGATCTTCACATCGCCCTTTGTCTCGCGCTCGATTTCATCGGCCAGATACTGGTAGCCGAGGCCAACCGCGTGCTTGGGGTAAACGAAATAGGCTGCCTTGAGCGTAACTGCCGACGCGGGAACTGCTGCGACCATCGCAGCCAGCGCCGCCGCGCCAAAAAGCTGTATTCGACGACTCATTTTCAGTACCTCTCCATTCTGGGTTTGACGTTATTTGCCCGATTTGCCGAAGCCGCTTTTTCTAGGCGAGCAGGCGCGGCAGAAAGAGCGTGATTTCAGGGAACGCGATCAACAGGACGACGCAGAAGATATCGGCGACGAGAAACCAGAGAATTCCTTTGAAAATCGTCTCCGTGCTCATCAGCACCCCGTACCAGATCAGATCGATATGCAGGCGCTCCATCGCCGGCAGGAAGATCGGCAGGGTGAGCAGCATGATGCCGATGGGGTCGAGGAAGCAGCCGAGGAAGAACAGGACGCACATCGTCCCCATGATCAGAATCAACTGGCTGGCCTGGCCCTCGACGACAATGTCGGCGATGAAATCGGTGAAGCCGGACAGCGCGAGGAACTTGGTCAGCAGGACGGCGCCGATGGCGATGACGAAAATCGCCGCCGTGGTGGTGATCGTCTCCCGGACGGCCAGCACGATCTTGTCCAGCGTCAGTGTGCGTTGCGCGAAGCCGATAATGAAGGACAGCAGCGCACCGACGGCGCCGGCTTCGGTCGGCGTAAAGACGCCCGCGAACAGCCCGCCGAAGACGCCGATGATCAGCGCGAGCACGGGCCATGCATGGCCGAATGCACTCCAGCGGTCGCTCCATGTCACGTCGACAGTATCCGGCGGCGCCAGCGACGGCGTGATTTTTACGCGGGCCACGATCATGGCGGAATACAGAAACGCTGTCAGGAGTCCGGGCAGCAACCCGGCGATGAACAGCTGGCTGATCGGCAGTTCGGCATAGATGCCGTATAGCAGCAGCAGGATGCTGGGCGGGATCATCGATCCGATCGTACCGGCCGCGGCGACGGTGCCGGCGGCCAGGCCCTTGTCATAATTGCTGTTCAACATCTCCGGAACGGCAATCCGGCCCATCGCCGCGGCGCAGGCGACGGAAGAACCGGTTACCGCGGAAAACCCCGCCGCCGCCCCGACCGATGCGACCGCGACGCCGCCCGGCAGCCAGGACAGCCAGGCGCGGGCGATCCGGAACAAGCCGTCGGTCAGCTGCGAGTGGAAGCAGATATAGCCCATCAGCAAAAACATCGGCACCGAACTGAGCGTCCAGGATGCGATGAAATCGTATGGAACGGCGGTCAGGATACCCCAGGCCGATTTTGAACCGACCATGATCCAGATGCCGATGAACGATACGCCGCCCAGGGCGACCCCGACCGGGACACGGAGTAGAAGCAGGCCTAAAAGTGACGCAAGGGCAACGGCGCTGAGAGTGAGATCGTCCACAAAATGCCTCGGGCTGAAATTACAGGTGACGGAAAATCGCGACGGTCTGCTGTCAGTCGGCCATAATCTCGTCATCCGGATGCGCCAGAACCGAATTGTCGCCCGCGAACAGTCGCCATGCCTTGTACAGCAGGACGAGGACCAGCAGTCCGCAACCGATCGGCAGGTAGAACCGCGTGGGCCAGACGGTAATCTGGGAATTCCCGAGCGCAATTTCGCCGACTTCGTATTTCTGCCACGCGTCGATGCCGGTCTGCCAGGTGAAGGCGCAGAAATACACCGCGGTCACGACTGCGATTCCGGCAATGAGAAATTCCGCCGTGCGCCGGGGCAGATACTGCGCCAGCAGTTCCACAACGATATTGGCGTTGCACCGCTCGACCATGGCCAGCGGCAGGAAGACAATCGCGACGATGTAATAGGTGGATACGATCTCGATGGTATTGGCGAATGGTGCCGAAAAAATATAGCGCATGGCCACATCGAGATTGATGTGCAGCATCATGACAATAACGGCACAGCCTGCCGCGATTGCCAGCAGGTTGGAGGAACCCTCCAGAAACCGTTTCAAGAAATGCAACCCCGACGAGGTCAGATATCGGGCCGGTCTGACGACGGCGATATTAGCGCCAGAAAGCGAATCTGTTGTCAATATGGCCTGATGCGGGATACATGAAATTTATTTCCAGGAAGTGCATGTTTCAAACGGTTTCCCCCGCTGCTTGGCCACTTGCCGTGGCGAACAGCATTTCCTGCGGGGCGCGAGCGTCGCCAACGGGAATGACCGCAATGCCGGCGGCCTTCAGCGGCGCGGACAGGGCGTCGTCCGGCACGCGCGGGGTGGCGTAGGTCAGCAGCACCATGTCGTCGATGACCGTTGTGTCGCCGGTATAGACATTGACGAGGTCCAGCCGTCCCTCGGCGCAGGAATCGCTCCAGCGCGGTTCGCAAAGCGTGACGATGTCGATCCGCTGTTCCGCCATGCGCCGCAGGATGCCCTGCCGGGTGACCATCTGGACATCGGTGGCGATGGTGTCGCGCGGGGTGACGATGACGACGCGGGTGAATCGTTCCCGCAGCGCCTCGGCGCAGGCATAGGTCGCTTCGGTATGATCCATGTCGAACAGCACCGCCGTGCCGTCCTGTTTCCCCGTGTGGCGTAATATGTCCCGCATCGCGTCGCGCAGGTCCGGGACCCAGCCTTCGGCGCGGATGTCTTCGGGCAGCCAGTCGGGCGGAATCATGGTCGATCCCGTGGCCAGGATGACCGTATCGGGCCGCAGGCCGATGATGGCTTCCGCGCTAGCCCGGCGGCCCAGCCGCAGCGCCACGCCAGCGCGCTTCGCGGCGACAGTCTGGTAATCGTAGATGGACGATACGGTGTCGCCGCCGGGCAGTTTCTCCCGCAGTAGTGCCTTGCCGCCAGGCATGTCCGAGGCGCCGAATACGGTAACGTCATGGCCGCGCGCGGCGGCGACCCAGGCCGCTTCCATCCCGGCGAGCCCGGCGCCAACCACGACGATACGGCGGCGGTCCGCATCGGGCAGCGGGGCGGGCCAGTAATCTACCTCGTCCGGGCGGCTGACGCGGGGATTGTTCACGCAGGCGATTGGCACCCGCATCATCACGATGGCGCCCCAGCAGGTATTGCAGGACAGGCAGTAGCGGATGTCCCAGGTGCGGCCCGCCGCCGCCTTGTTCGGCCAGGCCGGATCTGCGACCAGCGGCCGGCCGAGCGCGATCAGCGACGCCTCGCCCCGGGCCAGGATTCCGTCCGCTTCCGCCGGGTCGGTGATCCGGCCCAGCGCCATCAGCGGCACGCCGTTCAGGCTGTGGCGCAGTTCCTTGATGAAGGGCATGTAGGGCATGGGCGGGCCATGCCGGTCCGGGGTGTGCATTTCCAGCGTGCGGGCATGGGCGCCGCCGGCGAAGCTGACATAATCCACATTGCCCGGTCGCGTGACCAGGTCGCCGATGATCGCGGCCTCCGCCGGGCCGATGCTGCCGGAGACGCCGTCATCGCCGTGCAGTTTCATCCCGATGATGAAGCCCGTGCCGCAGACCGCGCGCAGCGCCGCCACAAGTTCGGTCACGAAGCGGGTGCGCCCCGCCCAGTCGCCGCCGTATTCATCGTCGCGCCGATTGGCCCAGGGGGACAGGAACTGGTGAAACAGGTGGCCATGCCCGCAGGAGATTTCGACGCCGGAGAAGCCGCATTCCTGCAGATGCCGGGCGGATTCCGCAGTCTGCGCGATCATGTCGCGGATTTCGGCGGCGGGCAGGGCGCGCGGTACGGTCCAGGACAGGTCGTCCGGCAGCGCGGAGGCGCCGACCGCCTCCGGATTGCGGCCGGGAAAATGGCGGCCGCGACCCGCGTCCTGGATCTGGCCCAGCAGCCGGCAGTCCCGGCCTTCCACCGCATCGGCGAAGCGTTTCAGGGCGTCCGCATCGTCGCGCCGCCAGATTTGCGGGCGCGGGATGCCCGCCTGATGCCGCATCATGCCCAGCGGTTCCGTGATCGTCATCGCCGCCCCGCCCTCCGCCCGGTTGGCGTGGTACTGGATCATGCTGTCGGTCACCCGGCCCTGCGGCGTGGCCACCAGGCTCATCGAGGAATGGGTAATCCTGTTGCGCAGCGTCCTGCCCGCCAGGGTGAAGGGCGTGAACAGGGTCGTGAAATCGGAATCCTTGCGCATGGCGTCGGCACCTCCCGCGTGGATGTTACGCAGCACGGGGCGGTCCCGCCAATCCCCTGTCGCAAGTGCCGGCCATCTTGAGGCTGGTCGCCGCCGTCATCCGCTGCTTTACTGTCGCCCGGTTGCAGGCGGCAACGCGCGAGGGGAGACGGTGATGACGACATTCCTGCTGGTACATGGGTCCTTCGTGGGCGGTTGGATATGGCAGCCGACGGTCCGGCTGCTGCAGCGGGCGGGGCACACGGTCTTTGCGCCGAGCGCTGATGGCTGTGCCGAACGCAAGGGCGCGGTGCGTGCGGGCATAACGGTCAGCACCGCGGCGCAGGAACTGGCCGATCTGCTGTTTTACGAGGATGTGACGGATGTGGTGCTGGTCGGCACGAGCACGGGAGGCCTGATTCTGGAGAAGCTGGCGACACTCGTGCCGGACCGGCTGCAGCGGCTGGTTTTCCTGGATGCCCTCGTGCCGATGCCCGGGGAAAGCATCAAGGATATCGTCCGGCGGCCGGATGCGCCGCCCTACGCCCTGACAGCGTTTACGCGCGCGCCGACCCGCGAGGATATGGAAAAAGGGCTGTTCGCGGG
Organism: Pseudomonadota bacterium; assembly: GCA_027619655.1. Taxonomy (GTDB): domain Bacteria; phylum Pseudomonadota; class Alphaproteobacteria; order UBA8366; genus MarineAlpha4-Bin1. The sequence continues at coordinate 1,653 of JAQCHR010000133.1, read as the reverse complement.
TCTCACCGGCGCGGTGAAGACCTGGACGATTGACCGCGCGACCCCGCATCCGCTCGGCCTGTCGGATGCGCAGCCGGGCGAACTGGACGCTTTCTGGGCGCAATCCTGGAATGCGGCGGTGATCCGCTGCACCGAGAGCCCGAACCCGCCGGAACCCCACCAGCGCCGCACGGCGGAAACACTGAAGGCGCCGTATTTGGAAATGCAGGCCGGTCACTACCCGATGCTGACGGACCCGGAAGAAACCGCGCGATTGCTGCAGGAAACGCCGAAATAACCGCGCCGCGCCATGCCGTAGCCGGGTTGTGCGCTGCCGGGCCAGACCACATATGACTATTCGAAAGGGAGGCTATCCATGACCGTATATCTGATCGTCCGCGCCGAGGTTCCCGAAGCCGATCGGGACGCATTTGACCACTGGTACGAGACCGAGCATCTGCCCGATGCGAAGAAGGCCTTCAAGGCGCTGGGCGCCTGGCGCGGCTGGAGCACGATTGATCCGCTGAGCCATTTCGCCTTCTATGAATTTCCCGACCTGGAAGCCGCCAGCGCGGTCTCCGGTTCAGACGAAATCAAGGCCCTGATCGCCGAATTCGACCGCGTCTGGCAGGGCCGGGTCACGCGGACCCGCGATGTCGTGGACATCCTGCAATCGATTTAGGGAATACATCTCGCCGGGTTGCCATGACGGATGCCGCGCCGGACGTTGTTTCGCTGTTCAGCGCGCCGTCGCCGAGGCCCTGCGCTGAATATGCGCTGGTGCTGATGGCGATGGGTGTGCCCTGCGGACTGGTGTCAGCCGGCGGTGAATGGCACCTGGAGGTGAATGCCCGGGACGCGGAACGGGCGCGCGAACAGTTGCGCCTCTATGTCCAGGAAAACAGCGGCCCGCTTCCCGTCGCCGCCCCCACGCCGGGCGCCGTGGAAGGCATGACCTGTGCGGCGCTTTACATCATCGCCCTGCTGATTCTCAACATCCTGCAGCGCGACCAGCTTTTCGGTATCGACTGGCTGCAGGCGGGCGTCAGCCACGCGGCGGCCATCCGGGACGGCGAATGGTGGCGCGCGGTGACGGCGCTGGGCCTGCATTCCGATACATCGCATCTGTTGAACAACATCTTCTTCGGCGCCGTTTTCATTTTCCTTGTCGGCGACCTGCTGGGCTGGGGCCTTGGCCTGGCGGGGATCGTGTTTGGCGGTGCCCTTGGCAATCTGCTCAATGCCTGGATCCAGGGCCCGGATCACCTGTCGATCGGGGCATCGACCTCGGTCTTTGCCGCGGTCGGCCTTATGGCGGCCTATTCCTGGAGCCTGCGCGGAACGCGCCTGAACCGCTGGATTCCCTTGGGCGCCGGGGTCGCGGTGCTGGCCTTTATCGGGATGGGCGGTAACGAGCGAACAGATGTCCTTGCCCATGTGACCGGGCTTGGCGCGGGCGGTCTGTTCGGCTTCGCCTTCGGTACGCAGCGCGCTCGCCTATTTCTGTCGGAACGGCGCAAACGCTTGCTGGGCGTCGGCGCGGCGGTGTTTTTCATCCTCGCCTGGGCGCTGGCGCTCGGCGTCTAGAGCGTTTCATAATTTAAGGGAAGCATATCCACTGTTTTCGAAGTAGTTAGCACATTGTTTTGGTTTGATGGTGCCGACGAGATGTCC
>JAQCHR010000132.1 GCA_027619655.1 Pseudomonadota bacterium | reverse complement strand
AGCCTGCGTGCCGGAGAGTTTTCGCTGCACCACGAACGCGCCGTACACGGATCGCTGGCGAACCAGACCGACAACGTGCGCTTTGGCTATGCGCTGTTCTATATCCCGGCGCATACGCGCTCGACCATCGGGCGGCGTACCGCCTGGCTCGTGCGCGGCGAAGACCGTTACGGCCACTGGGATGCCGACCCGATGCCGGAATGCGACCGCGACCCGAGAATCCTCGCCCATATGCGGGCATGCTACGACGCCTATGTGTCGAAAGCCGTCGACCAGGAGGCGGCGACCGGCATGCATCGCTGAGGGGTGGGGACTAGCGGTCGCCGCTTCCTTGTCGACCGGTCTGGGTTTGGTGGTGGTGGACGGCTGAGGAACAGCGCGGCCCCGGTCCGGTCCATCCGGCCGGTACCGGCTCGGCGGGCCGTTTCCGAAATCCCCGCCGGCCTGTTCCCCCGGCCCCGAGCCGGGGGCGGGAACGGAAGGCTGCTCCGCCGTCCCTACTCCGCCGCCCCTACTCCGCCGCCACAGGGGCTACGCCGCCTTCGGCTTCGCGGAGTTCGCGGTCGAGGCGGACGCCGGCATGAGCACGGCTGCTGACCAGCGGGGCGAGCAGGGAATAGATCACGGGGATCAGCACCAGGGTGAAGATCGTGGCGATGCCGAGCCCGCCGAACACGACCCAGCCGATGGCGCTGCGGGCCTCGGCGCCGGGGCCGGAGCCGAGGATCAGCGGCAGCGCGCCGAACACGGTCGACAGCATGGTCATCATCACCGGGCGCAGCCGCGTGGTGGCGGCTTCGCGCACGGCGTCCATCACGCTGTGGCCGCGGTCGCGCAGCTGATCGGCGAATTCGACCACCAGGATGCCGTTCTTGGCCATCAGCCCGACCAGCATGATCAGCCCGATCTGGCTGTAGATGTTCAGGGTCGTGCCGGTCAGCTTCAGCGCGAAGATCGCGGCGGCAAGCCCGAACGGCACGGTGAGGACGATCACCATCGCGCTGAGCACGCTTTCGAACTGGGCCGCCAGCACCAGCAGCACCACGACGATGGCGATGGCGAAGGTGATCGCGACCTCGTTCGAGGTTTCTTCCAGGGTGGCCGCTTCGCGCAGGAAGCGGAGATCGATGCCGGGGGGCAGGGTTTCGTCGGCCAGCGCCGTCACTTCGGCCATGGCCTGGCGCATGGGGTATCCGTCGGGCAGCGGCGTGTCGATTTCGACCGCGCGTTTCTGGCCGGTGCGGTCGAGCTCGGCGGCGACGCCGGCCTCTTCCAGGGTAACGAAGGAGGACAGCGGCACCAGCCCGGCGGTGCGCGTGGAGACGAACAGATTGGTCAGATCGCCGGGATCGTCGATCGCGCCGGCCGCCGATTCGAGCATCACCGGAATGGCGCGGTCGTTGACGTTGAGCTCGGCGACCTCGAAGCCCGACACCATGGCGCGCAGCGTGTTGGCGATTCCTTCGACCGGCACGCCGAGATCCTCGGCGCGGCGGCGATCGACCTTGATGGAAAGCTGCGGCTGGGTCTGCTGGAACTCGACCTCCGGGTCCTCGAACTGGGGCAGGCGCTTGTGCATCTGTTCCTGGAAATCGAAGGCGGCGGCGGCGAGGTCCTTGTAGTTCGATCCGGTCAGCGCGAATTCCATGCGGCCGCCCGAGCGCCTGAGATTCAGGCTGTTGGGCTGGCGGAGGCGCACATGCGCGCCGGTTATCTGGCGCAACGGCCGGCGCAGCTCGGCGGCGATCTCGTCCTGGCTGCGGGTGCGCTCGCCCCACGGCGCCAGCGGGGCGACGATCCACACGCGGTTGAGATCCCAGCGCCCGACGATCGACATCACGTCGCCGATTTCGCCGGTGTCCTGGTATGGCCGCAGCAGCGCCTCGACCTGGGCAGACTGGCGGTCCATGTAGTCGAGACCGACCCCGTCGGGCCCCTGCAGCATGATATAGAGCGAGCCGCGATCCTCGCGCGGCAGCAATTCCTCGCTGATGGTCGGGTACACGGCAAGCGCGGTCAGCGCGATCAGGCCGGTGCCGCCGAGCACCAGGAAGCGAGCGCGCAGGGTGAAATCGAGAAAGCGCCTGTAGCCGCGCTCGATCCGCGCCCCGAAGCGGGTCAGCGCGCTGTCGCGCTTGTCGTTTTCGTCGACCACCGGCAGGCGCGAGGCCAGCAGCGGGCACAGCGACAGCGCGACGAAGGACGAAATCGCCACCGCGATGGCGAGCACGATGCCGAATTCGGTGAACAGCCGCCCGGCATTGGACGGCAGGAAGGCGATCGGCAGGAACACCGAAACCAGCGTCGCCGTGGTCGCGACGACCGCGAAGAACACCTGGCGCGTGCCGACCACGGCGGCGGCGAGCGGCCGCAACCCCATTGTGCGGTGGCGGTGGATGTTTTCGATCACCACGACCGCGTCGTCGACGATCATGCCGGTCGCCAGCACCAGCGCCAGCAGGGTCAGGATATTGACCGAAAAGCCGAGCAGCCAGATGCCGGCGATGGTGCCGATCAGCGCCACCGGGATCGCGGCGGCGGGAATAAGCGTGGCGCGCAGCGAGCCCATGAAGGCGAAGATGACGGCGAACACCACCGCGACCGCGATCGCGAGGCTGGAGACGACCTCGTTCACCGAACCGCGGATGAAGGTAGCGTCGTCGGAGATTTTCACCAGCTCCGCGTCGTCAAGCCGGCGGTTGAGCCGCTCGATGGCCGTGTCGACGCCGTCGGAGATGGCGATCGTGTTGGACTGCGCCCGGCGGATGATGCCGAGCCCGACCACTTTCTTGCCGTTGAGCAGGCTGTAGCTTTCCGCCTGGGCCGGGCCGTAGAACGCGCGCGCGACATCGCCGAGACGGACATGCTTGCGCAGTTCCAGCGCCTCGATATCGGCGGGCCGCCAGATGGTCGCGTCGGCGCGCACCAGCAGGAGCTGGTTGTCCGACTTGAAGCTGCCGACCGGCACGTCGAGGCTCGCCGATTGCAGGGCCTTGGCGACGTCGTCGATCGACAGGCCGTAGCCCGCCAGCCGCATCGGCTCGACCACGATGCGCAGCACCGGTTCCTGGTTGCCGAAAAGCTGCACGGTCGCGACCCCGGGGATCGCCGACAGCTCGGCGGTGATATCGTCCTCGGCGAGGCGGGTCAGGGTTTCCTGCGGCAGCCTTTCGCTGACCAGGGCAAGACGGATGATCGGCGACACATCGGTATCCGCCTTGACCACCGTGACGTCCTCGACCCCTTCGGGCAGGCGGCGGGTGATCCGGGCGACCGCCTCGCGCACGTCGTTTGCCGCCACGTCGAGATCGGTCCCGGGGTTGAATTCGGCGCGAATGCGGGCGTTGTTTTCCTCGCTCGCGGAATTGATCGTCTTGATGCCGGACACGCGGGCGACCGCGCCCTCGATCACGCTGGTGACCTCGGCATCCATGGTTTCGGGCGACGCGCCGTCGAAAAACGCCCGCACCATCACGACCGGCTGGTCGACGTCGGGCAGTTCGCGCACCTCGGTGCCGAACAGCGCCGACAGGCCGGCAATGACGATCAGCAGGTTCATCACCACGATCAGGGTCGGGCGCCGGATGGCGAGATCCGGCAGGTCGCTGAATTTTCCGCTCATTTCTTCGGACCGCTTTTCTGGCCTGTCTTGCCGCCTGTCTGGCCGCCCGGTTTCCCGCCGCGCGGGCCGCGCAGCCCGGTGCCGGCCATTTCGGCCTCGGCGGCGCGCGCATCGCCCGTGAACGGCTGCGGCGCCAGTCTTTGCCCAGGGCGCAGGCCCTGGACGCCCTCGACGACGATTGCGTCGCCGGCGGCGAGCTTGCCGTCGACCAGGATGCGGCCCTTGTCGCGGCTGACCAGTCTGACGAACACCTTTTCGGCGGTCGCGCCCTTCCCGTCTTTTCCGGCGCTGTCGCCGCGGCCGCGCGCAGAGGCGGGGGCAGAGGCGGGGGCGGCGCGCCACAGATAGGCGCCGTCGCGGCTCCACAGCACCGCGACTTCGGGGATGCTCGGATAGGCGCGCCCGGTAAACGCGACCTCGACCCCGAAGGACGTGCCGGGGCGGATGCTGTCGTCCGGGTTGGGGATCTCGGCGCGGATCCGCAGCGTGCGCGACGCTTCGTCGATACGGCTGCCCATGGCGGTGACGGTGCCGGTGATCGTGCGGTCGGGCTGGGTCGACGGGCGCACCGTGACCGTGCTGCCGGGCCGGAGCTTGGCGGCATAATCTTCCGGCAGGTTGAAATCCACCAGGATGATGGAACGTTCGTCGAGGGTGGCGATGGGCGTGGCGTTGGTGACGCGGTCGCCGATGCTGATATCGGTCAGTCCGATGACCCCGGAAAACGGCGCCACCACGGCGCGGTCCGCAAGATCGGCCTGGGCCTGGGCATGGCGGACACGGGCGGATTCGAGTTCGGTCTGCGCGGTATCGAGGCTGTTGCGCGATGCGTGGCCGGATTTCGCGAGTTTTTCGATGCGCGCGACATCGCGGGTCGCCTTGCGCAGGCTGACCTCCGCCAGGCGCACGGCAAGCCGCTGGTGCTGATCGTCGAGCCGCACCAGCACATCGCCCGTTTTGACCCGCTGTTCCGCCTTGAACCGCACTTCGACCACTTCGCCCGACACCGACGGATGGATTGCCGCCGAATTATGCGCGGCCCCGGTGCCGACGGCGCGGACCATCGTGCGGTCGGTGGCAAGCGTCAGGTTTTCGACCAATACGCGGGTGGCCCCGCCGCCCCGGGATTTGGCGTCTTTCGAGCCCGCCGCTTCCTGCCCGCCGGCGAGCCACAGCCAGCCGACCCCAAGCAGGGCGGCAAGCGCAATGGTGATGGCGAACTGATAGCGCAGTTTCATCGTCTCAAACCCGAATCCGGACCAGGGGCACGCCAGGATAGCCGGCGAAACTGTATTCTACAGCATTCCACGCCCCGCAACGATATCTTCCGTCGTCACTTTTTCTGCATCTGGAACACGGTTTGTCCGTCGCCGCTGATCCAGATTCCGCGGGTGGGAGAGATAAAGCGGAACCGGCCGCCGGCATCGCTGGTGTATTCGTACGTGCCGTCGTTGCGATCGCCGGTCAGATTGTAGGTCCGGACGAATTCGGTGCCCGCCCGCTTTACCTCGATCTTTTCCGCATTGCTGTCCGTCACGTCTTCGACCACGGTGCGGCCGCCGGGCACCCGCATGTTCCATTCGCCGCGCAGGGCGCTGTGGCTGAAGGTGCCCCCGCCGACGATATCGTCGGCCGAGCCCCGGGTCAGTTCGTAGCCGATGCCGTCCTGCCCCCGGTAGTTCACTTTCCGGAATTCATTGCGGAACGTGATAGTCGCCCCGCCACCGGTATAGACGAGGTTCTTCCCGCGCTTTCGGGTAAAGCGTTGGCGCTGGCCGTGATTCAACTGCGCGTGGAAGCCCTTGTTCTGCACGTTGTCGACCACCAGGCTGACCATGTTTTGCGAGCCCCGGTTGAGCGAATACACACCGGCCAGCGTCGGGTCCTTGGCAAGCGAGAAATTCTTGCTCCAGCTGCCGCTGTTGCCGGAACGGTATTGCAGTTCGGTGAAGTTGTGGCGATAGCGTATCTGGTGGCCGCTGTCGCCGACGCGGTATTTGCGGCCCGCCTCGGTGACACGGTCGAGCTTCATGGGAGCGCCGCCGTTAATGCTGGCATAGACATGATCCTTGGTCTGGCGGTCGACATAGATGGTGCCGTTGCGGCGGTCGATCTTTCCGGCCCAGGTGCCCTCGGCGCATTTCATGTCGACCGTGCAGATCTGCTCGGTAGTCGCCAGGATATGGGCGCCGCCCGCATCCCAGCCGACCCCCTTCGTAAACGTGATCGTGTAGCCGAGAAAACGGCCGACGTCGTTTTCCTTGATCCAGCCAACGCCTTCGCCGTCCTCGTTGCGCCGCTCGAACCACACGCCGATGGTCAGTTCAGGGGAAACCGCGCCCAGCGCCTTCTTGATCTTTTTGATATCGCCGGTCATGAGCGCTTTCACCTCTTTGCTCATGCCGGTCATGTTCTCCACCGCCTCGATCACGTCGAGCACGTAGCCGTGGGACTTGCCGCGCAGCTGCGAGACGTCGACCGTCCAGAAGCTGAGGGTGAAACCGCCGCTGGCGCCGCCGCCGAGGCGGAAATTGAGACTTTTGGAGAAATACCACTTGGCGTCTTTCGTGTCCGCGCGGTTGCCGCCGCAGTTGAACGCCATGCCGGCCTCGCCTTCGAAATTGACGATCAGCCCGGCCTCGACACCGACGCCGATGCTCCAGGTATTGGTCCCCGCCGGGCAGATGGGCTTCGGGCGATCGCCGGAGAACCGGTCGTTGCGCGGATCGAGCGTCCTGATCGCGGCGGACCCTCCCCCCGCATTGCTGGACCGTGCGGACCTGGTGGACCGACCGGCATCTTCGTTGTCGGATGCGGTTTCAGCCCCCTTGCGGATACCGTTCTTCAGGTCCTCGTCGCTGTTCAGCTCCGAGCCCTTCCGCAACATCGCGGTCAGGCTTTTCGAATCCTTCGACAGCTGGACCAGCGCCGCCTGGCGGACCATGCCCGCCGGGGTCAGCACGCAGGTGCCGCCCAACTCGCGCTTCAGGCCGGGCTTGCACGGCTTGCCCTTGTCGGTGATGCGGCAGGCATCCTGGTTTCTGTCGCCGCAGGGCACGCACTGGCCTTTACGCGAGGTCGACCATTCGGCGCATTGACGCCCGGCCTTGAACACGCGGCAGGACGGCTCGCCGACGCCGCCGCAGGGTTTGCAGATATTGGATGAATCGGGCCGGTACTTGCCGCGGCAGGGATAACCGGTGGCCAGCTTGGGGCAGGCCCGCTCGTTGGCGCCGCCGCAGCGCTGGCAGGTGCTGCCGATCTTCTTGGTACCGGCCTCGCAGCGTTTGCCCGCCGCCAGTCCGGGGCACGGGACCTGGCCGTGTGCGCCACAAGAGAAGCATTCACCGCCGAGTTTCCGGGTGCCGGCATCGCACTGTTTGCCCGCCTTCAGTGCGCGGCAGGCTTTCTGGCCGTTGCCGCCGCAGGGGGCGCAGATGCCCCGGCTGTCGGGTTCGTTCCTGCCCTTGCACGGATACCCCTTGGCAAGTGCCGGGCATGCCTGCTGGCCGCGATTGCCGCAGGGTTTGCATATGCCCTTATGTTTGGTCGTGCCCGGATTGCACTGTTCGCCCGCCTTCAGCGCGCGACAGGCGTTCTGATTGGCGCCGCCGCACGGCTTGCAAAACCCCTTGCTGTCGGGCTCGTACTTGCCGCGGCAGGGGTAGCCTTTCTTGGCTTTGTTACAGGCTTTCTGGTCGGCGCCGCCGCATTTCGCGTAGCACCGCCCGTCGATCTTCATCCGCCCGCCGAGGCAGGGCTTGCCCTTGACCGATTTGGGGCAGGCATGCTGGCCTTCGCGGCCGCACTTGCGGCACAGGCCGTCGATATTGCCGAGGCCGCTATCGCAGACGGTTCCCTTGTAACGGATCGGGCACGGGGGCTGGCCTTCGGCGCTGCATTCGTTTTTGCTGATGGCGGCTTCGGCCATGCCGGGATCGACAACGGTGTCGACCGCGGTCACCGCGACGGCAAGGATAAGACACAGCAGGAAGGCGCGGATCGTGCCGCCCAGCTTTCCGAACAGGTTCCTTGAAATTCCGGCGCCGTATTGCCCGATATCCTTCTGCATCGTCTCTACCCCAGTCGTCATTTCTATTTCGATCTCTATTTTGTCTCCGGCGGGCGACCGCCAGTATCTGAATTCGCGACCGGGATACTTTCCCAAACCGCGGCGCCTATTTGTATGGGTAGGATTACCCAATTGCGGTTTTCCGCCGTCAAAGCCCCGTTTCCCCCAGCAATCCGTCTTCCAGCGCGCGCGCCATCAGCTCGGCGACAGAGCGGACGCCAAGCTTGGCCATCAGGCTGGCCCGGTGTTTTTCTGCGGTGCGGGGGCTGATCCCCTGGGTCTCTGCGATTTCCTTGGTGGTGCGGCCGCGCAGCACCATCTGCAGGGTCTGGCGTTCGCGGGCTGTCAGGGCCGCCGGTTCCGGCGCATCGCCGATCAGTGCCAGGCATTCCGGCGCGATAAAACGGCCGCCGCGCAAAATCAGCGGCAGCTTTTCATAGAGCAGCGCGTTCGATCCGCCCTTGGCGAACATACCGTCGACACCGGCATTGACGAGCTGCGCCAGCACCCCCCCGGCAGTGACGGACGAAAAGACGACAACCTTTGTGTCGGGGCTCCAGCGCCGGATTTCGTTGAAGATTTCGGCCCCGCCCGAGAGCGGCATGGTCAGGTCCAGCACCAGCAGGTCAGGGCGGTGTTGCTTTGCGGCGGCGAGGGTTTCGAACCCGTCGGCAGCTTCGGCGACCACCGCGATGGGCGGATCTTCGACCGTGCCCGGCGTCTCGAGCGCCGCACGCAGCCCGGCGCGGACGATCTCGTGATCGTCTGCG
>JAQCHR010000131.1 GCA_027619655.1 Pseudomonadota bacterium | reverse complement strand
ATCGGCGCTCTTGAGGCTGGACTCCGCCATTTCCAGCGTCGGCGGAATCGCGAACATGCCGATCAGGACGACGGCGATATCCAGTCCCCCGACCAGTTCGACAGCGCCGAAGGCATAGCGTTCCTGGCCGGTGGTCAGGTCCGTGCCGACGCAGGCGAGGAACAGGCCGATGCCGGAACTGATCAGCCCTTTCAGCGCGTCGTCGCCCAGCAGCAGCGCCAGCGACAATATGCCGGCGAAGGCGACCCAGAACATTTCCGGCGGGCCGAACGACAGTGCGATGCGGGATAGCGGCGGGCCGATCAGGATCAGCGCCAGCGCGCCGACCATGCCGCCGACCGCGGAAGAATAGCAGGAAATTTCCAGCGCCTTGCCGGACTGGCCCTGCTGCGACATCGGGTAGCCGTCGAACGTGGTCGCGATGGCCGCCGGCGTTCCGGGGATGCGCAGGAGAATGGCGGGAATGGCGCCGCCATAAATCGCACCGGCATATATGCCGGCGATCATGCCAAGGCCGGTAATGGGTTCCATGGCATAGGTCAGCGGCAGAAGCATCGCAATCGCCATGGTCGCGCTGACGCCCGGCATCGCGCCGACGGCAACGCCGCCAAGCACGCCCAGGACCATTGCCGTCAGGCTGTAAAAGCCAAAGACATTGGACAGTATGTCGGGCAGATGTTGGAACATCTCGGTCTATTTACCTCACCATTCGCATGAAAATATTGGCGCCGCGCATTGATCCGGTCCGTCCTGCAGCGATTGGCGGGACGGCATGATCCGCCGGCTCAGAAAGGCAGCGGCCGATCGAATCCGTAAACAAGGAAAGTGTAAAGGGCCAGCGGGAACAGAATAGCGATCGCGCCGATAAGTCCCCAGCGCCGGCCGCCCAGAAAATACGCCGCAACGGCCAGATAGATCACCGACGGCAAGACATAACCGAAATAGACGACCAGCCCGCCATACAGCAGCGTACCGGCCAGCGCGAGGTAGCCGCCGACCGTCCCCAAGGCGGGTTCGCCGGTCCCGGTACCCCTGCCGGCGCTCAACCGCGCGACGGAACGGACCAGCCAGCAAGCGGCGACAATGCCGGTAAAGGCCAGGACGGCGTATGGATAGTTCTTTGCGGCGTCCTGTTCGAAATCGCCGGTAAGAACCCATGCATAGGCGACTCCTACAAGCAATACGCTTGCACCGAGGATATTCGCTGTTGCACGGTTCATACCGGTGATCCCCTTCTTGATGACTGCCGACGATTCAGGTTATCCGAAACCGCTTATTTCCAGGGCGTATTGGCCCAGATCTTGGCAATCTCGGAATTGTAATCGTGCATCATCTTTGTGTATTCCTCGGTTCCCGCAAAGCTGAGCGGCAGGCCGATATCCTTGGCCTTCTGGATCATTTCGGGATCCTTGTTGGCCTTCTCGACCGCTTCTGCGATCATCTTTACCGCGTCCATCGGCATGCCCTTCGGGCCGACGAGGCCGCGCGCGGAGCCGCCGCGGATGTCAAAGCCCTGTTCCTTGTAGGTCGGGACTTCCGGCAGGAGGTCGGACCGTTCCGCGCTCATGACGCCAAGTACCCGAATCTCGCCTGCCTCATGAAACCGTGCGGAATCGCCAAGTGCTGTCGCGAACAGTTCCGTGTGCCCGCCCAGCAGCGCATTACGCGACTGTGCGCCGCCGTCAAAAGCGACGTGGTTCAGGTCGATGCCGGCCGCATTCTCGAATGCAATCACGTCGAGATGCGTGTTGGAGCCGGTTCCGGCGGAGGAAACGGTGATTTCGCCAGGGCGCTTCTTGGCTTCCGCCACGACATCCGCCAGCGTCTTGTACTTGCTGTTCGGCAGTGTCGCCAGCGTCGCCAGCGTCGCGATATCGAACACCATGTTGGCGATCGGCTGGTAGCTGTCGACCGTGTAATGCGTCTTGCGCTCATGCGGCTTCATCATCATGTTCGGCAGGTTGAAGAAGCCGATCGTGTAGCCATCCGGCTCGGCCGTGGCGATCGCCGTGCCGCCGACTTCGCCGCCGGCGCCGGGCTTGTTCACGACCACGAACTTGGTGCCTGCCGGCATGTATTTTTCAAGAAACGGCACCGCCAGGCGCGCGCCGACATCGGTGCCGCCGCCTGCCCCGTAGGCAACGATGATGGTAATCGGCTTTTCAGGGTAGGCCGCCTGCGCCGGGGCAAGCCCGGATACGACAAGCGCGGCACAGAACATGCCGATCAAGGCGATCGATTTTTTCATTGTTTTCCTCCCGTTGGTGACCGGCCGTAACACGGCTAATCATCCGTGGCGACCATTTGAATTCTCGTATTCGACGCGTCCGTAACTTTCGGCGTAATTATTGGCAAGACGGGACTGGCGGTCGGCGGCGGTTGTTCCATGGCGCGAAGACAGGCAGTAAAGCCCCGGTGCGGAAAGCGTTTCCCGTTTATGGGGATATGCCTTCCTTTGCACAGGATGAGGTTGTGCGTCGGGCCTGGAAATGTGGCGTCGTCAGCCCTGCGTGTCGCCCGTATCGCGGGCGTCGCTCGCAGTGGTAGCAGTGCGCGCGGCGGTGTCCTGCATCAGCCGGAACGGGGCGGGCGGTGCGTTGCCGTTCTTGTCCTCGCCGAAATAGATCGTCTGGTGCGGGAACGGAATCTCGATTCCCAGTTCGTCGAAGCGCCGCTTCATTATCAGGTTGAAGCCGCGCTTCACCGTCCATTTCTGCAGGGGCAGCGTCTTGATCCGGGCGCGGATTATGACGGCGGAATCGTCGAACCGGTCCAGTCCCAGAATCTGGATATTCTCCAGGATCTTGTCGCTGTATTCCGGGTCCTCGCGAATCTCGGTGCCGAGGGTCTTGATGACTTCGATCACCGCATCGACATCCTCGCGATAGGCGATTCCGATATCCAGCAGCGCGAAGGCAAATTCGCGGGTCAGGTTCTCGATTGAGGTGACATCGCTTAAGGGGATGATATGCACGGTGCCGGATAGGTCGCGCAGCCGGATGGTGCGGATCGTCACCGCCTCGACAACGCCGGCATGGCCCGCGACATTCACCACGTCGCCGACCGAGATCGTATCCTCGATCAGGATGAACAGCCCGGTGATCACGTCCTTGACCAGCGTCTGCGCGCCGAATCCGATGGCCAGCCCGACGACGCCGGCGCCGGCCAGCAGCGGCGCGATATTCAGCCCGAGTTCCGAGAGGACCGTCATGGTGACCAGCACCACCAGCAGCACCAGGAAGGCGTTGCGCAGCAGCGGCAGCAGGGTGAGCATGCGTTGGCTGTGGGTGATGGCGTTGCCGTCGCCATCCGTCGCGATCAGGCTGCGTTCGATCAGCGCGCTGACGATTTCCCAAATGGCGATGGCGGCGATGACCACCAGCGCCACGGTAACGGCCCGACCGATGATCATACGGCCCGACGGAGATGCGATCCACGAATAGACGTCCAGCCCCCAGATCTGCAGGATCGCGAAAAGCGCAAACAGGTAGAGGATCGAGCGTCCTGCGGCTTGCACCACGGGGAGGTAGCGGTTGGCGCGGGCCTCCAGGCCCGGCAGCGGGATTTTCAGTTCCTGGCCCAGCGCAAAGGCGCGCTGTACCGCCTTGTGGATCGCCAGCTCCAGGATCCTGCCGATCAGGATGATCGTGGCGGTCAGGATGGTTGCCCGCGCGACATATGCGAAGCCGCCATGGATTTCCAGCGCCCAGGCGGTAAAGCTGCACAGCAGGTAGATGATGAACAGGATATGCCAGATATCGGCGAGCCGCCGGCGCAGGATCGGCAACGGCCCGCGGCCCTCGCCGCGAATGCACGCGGCGACGTCGTGCCGGTTCTGCAGGGCAATCATGATCAGCAGCAGGCCAACCGCGAGGCCCAGCAGCTTGAGCAGCGCGTTATGGGCGGGGTCCGGCAGTCCCAGCAGCATGGCGGCCTGGATGGTGAAATAGCCATACACCGACAGGACCGTCAGCCGCTTGATCCACACATAAATATAGTGGGCGGTTTCATCCTCCAGCGGAAACAGCCGCAACCCGGCGATAAACGGCGCCAGGCACATGCGGGCCAGAGCCAGCACCACGCCAACGATCACATTGGCGTCGATAAGGGCGACCGTCGCGATGCGGCCGTCCCCCGCCGGGCCGAAAACGGTCAGAGCGCCGAACCCGGCGGCGGCGAACCCGGCTATCGGCAGCAGGTCCAGCAGGGTGCGGGCCAGCAGCAGGACAAACGTCAGCCCGAAATGGTCGTCGGCCCGGGTTTCGATGGCCTCGCGGGGACGTTGCAGGGCCCGACGCAGCACGGAGGCGACGGCAAAGGCGGCCAGCAGCACCAGGGCGATGCGGAGCAGCATTTCCAGCCAGGGGCCGCGCTGCTCCGCATCGGCAAAGCCTTCAACGATCCTGCCTGCCAGTTCCGGCAAATCGATCAGGAACGCCGCGGCGGCGACAAGCTGCCCGCTGACCGCACCGACGCGTTCCGACAGGATGGCCAGCAGTTCGGCGCCGGCGCCGGTTTCGGCTTCCGCGGGTCGGGTCTCCCGTTTTGCGTCAAGCAGCGTTCGAAGATCATTTAACAGTGCATCGCGCCGTTCCGGATCTTCCAGTGTCTGGACCAGGCTTTCCAGGTTCTGCGCTGTCACGCCCTTCTGCTCCGGCGCGGGCTCCGCGGCATGCGGAGGTGTTGCCACGAGAACACCAAGCAGAAGCGTCAGGACGGTCAGGAGTCGATGCATCGTTCATCCATGATAGCCGGGCAGGTCCGCGCAAACGGGCGGCACCGTATCGTATCTGTTACCGGAACGCGGTCAAGTCAACCGTTCGGCCGGCAATCCGGATCAGGCGTTCGCCGCGCTCCGCCGGCGGATGCGGGCGATGCCCAGGATGATGGCGAACACGCCGACCAGGAACGGCACGAGGGTGATATTGGCGAAACGCAACTTGCTGTCAAGGGCTTCGATATCCTCGCGCAGCTTGAGCTGCACATCGCGCAGTTCCTTGCGGATGGTCAGCAGATCGGTGCGCAGCGTCTCCAGTTCGGCTTCCAGCGCGGCCTTCTGTTCCGCTGTCACGACAGGCGCGGCCGCGCCGCCCTGCGCCTCGGCGTTGGCTTTCTGCTGCGCTTCGTCGAACTTCTTCTGGGTCTCCTGCAGCCGTGTCGCGAGCGCCTGCTCGCGAGACCGGTATTGCTCGTCGGCCGCGATCCGCAGGGCTTCGACCCGGGTGAAGGGGCGCTGCGCCGTGCCGCGGCTGCGCAGGGTGATCAGGTCGCCGGACCCGGCCAGGTTTTCCAGCGCGTTGATGACCAGGTCGCCGTTATTGGCGAAGGGCTGCACCACCCGCTGTCCGAAAAACTCCTGCTCGGTTGCCCAGAAGTGGGTTTCCAGCATGTCCGTATCGGCAATCAGCACGATATTCAGCGGTTTCTGCGACCGGGCGATATGCGGCCTTTTGGGTTCGGTTTCCGCCGGTTCCGCCCCGGCGGGCGGAAAGGCCGGCGTTACGGCTTCCGCCGGTGCTGCGCCGTCTGGCTTTGCCTCGTCCGGTTTCGCCGCTTCGGGTTCGGGCTCCGGTTTCGGTTCGCCGTCGGGGAAGGCGGACTCGACCTCGCCGGAAATCCGCACGGCAGTGACGAGTTTCTTGCCGTCCGCCTGGAACTTCTCGATGAACTCCAGAATGTTCGGCTCGCGCGGATTGATCAGTTCCTTGTTGAACAGATGGCTTTTCTCTGTCGTCTCCAGCAGGGTCTCGACCTTCACCGCGGCATCACCGGCAACGGCAATGGCGCCCGGTGTTCCCATGTTCACGCTGGTGATATCGCGGGTCACCGCATCGTCGGGGTTGATGCTGGCGCCCTTGAAGGAGGGCCACAGCAGATAGGGGGCCGGCTTCACGTTATCCGCCGTACCGGCATTGACCATTCGCGCCAGCGTCATGTCGGAGACGACCATTGTTTCGTCGACCGAGACACCCCATTTTCCCAGCAGGCCGTTCAGGGTCGAATGCCGCGCGATCGGACGCCCGGAAAGCGTGTTCAGCGCCGCGACTTCGCTGTATGGATCGACCATCAGCAGCGCCCGGCCGCCGCGCATCAGAAACTGGTCGATGACATAAAGCTGCTTGTCCTTCAGCCGCGTCGAATGGGCCATGAACAGCACATCGATTTCGTCGTTCAGGTCGGCTTCGATGTCGAAGATATTGCGGACTTCGAAGCTTTCCTCGATGCCGTCGATCAGCATCCAGCGCTTTTCCTGGCTGCGCGGATCGAAGCCGCCGAACATCGGCAGGTCCGTGACAATGCCGATCACCGGCTTGCGCTGCTTGGTCAGCCCCTCGATCATCCGCGCCAGGTCGTATTCCAGGAAGGCCTCGCGCGAGGGTTGGAAGAACGGCACGGATTCCGTCTTGTCGCCGGCCCGGGCGACAAGGCCGAAATAGACCCGCTCGCCGCTGGCATCGATTGGTACGCCCTGCACACCGGCGCTGACGGCGCTGTCCTCGGTCTCCGAAAACGGTACCGGGTCGCGTTCGATGACGGTAACCTTGCCATTCGACACGGCGGCAAATTCATTGATCATGTCGCGGACGCGGGTCGCGTACAGCCCGTACAGCGCGACTTCCTTGACCAGCCGCTGCGAGACATAGAGGTCCATCGATATCGGTTCCTCGATGCGCTGCAGGATCTTCTCGGTGCCGTCGGACAGGGTGAACAGCCGGTCCTGGGTCAGGTCGACGCGAACACCCGTCAGGCCGGACAGTCCCACATTCAGCGCGACAAAAGCGGCGATGGCGACGGCGATTCCTGCGATCCATCCGCCCTTGCGATTCAGTATTGCGTTGATCATTTCTGCCTCACTCCGCCTTCAGCCGTTCGACCGCCACGGCATTGGCGAACAGGAACACACCGATCAGCGACACGAAGTAGATGACGTCACGAATATCCAGCACGCCCTTGGAGATATCGTTGAAATGCGCCAGGAAGCTGAGCGACGCAATGAAATCGACAACTTCCTTCGGCGCCCAGTCCGAAAAGAAGCTGAGCACGATCGGTGCCCCGCTGGCGATAAGCACGAAACATACGGCCGCGGTCATGACAAAGGCGATGACCTGGTTCTTGGTCAGCGCGGAGATGAACGCGCCGACAGCCAGGAAGCCGGCAGACATCAGCAGGCTGCCCAGATATCCGGCCAGGATAACCCCGTTATCCGGCTCGCCGAGGTAATTGACCGTGATCCAGAGCGGAAAGGTCAACGCCAGGGCGATCGCCGCGAAGACCACGGCGGCGAGATACTTGCCCAGCACCACCTGCATCAGCGACAGCGGCAGCGTCATCAGCAGTTCGATCGTGCCGGATTTTCGTTCCTCGGCCCACATGCGCATGGAAATCGCGGGGATCAGCAGCATGTAGACCCAGGCATGGAACTGGAAGAATGACGCCAGGTCAGCCTGCCCGCGCTCGAAGAAATTGCCCATGAAAAAGGTCAGCGCATTCACCAGCAGCAGGAAGATGATGATGAAGACATAGGCGACGGGGGTCGCGAAATATCCCGCGAGTTCGCGCCGCATAACGAAAAGGGTATTTTTGATGGAGGACACGGTTCCGGACTATCTGGTTGTCGTGATGCTACGGAAAACGTCATCGAGATGGCCCCGCGTGACGTGAATTTCCTCGACGAGAACGTTGCGCGCCCGCAGGGCCTCGCCGACATCGTCAAGAATAGGCGCCCTGCCCTTGGCCCGCACGAACAGCCGGTTGGCCTGCGCCAGTTCGACCGACGCGACGACCGGCAGGTCGAGCAGGATGCCGCGCGCGGATTCAATGTTGCTGCCGATGCGCAGCGATATCGCGTTGTGCCGGTCGGACCGCGCCAGCAGGTCGGCCGGCGTCGCATCGGCGACGATCCTGCCATGCGCGATAATGATCGCCCGCGTGCAGACCGCTTCGACTTCTTCGAGGATATGGGTTGAAATGACGATGGCCTTTTCCTTCGACATGGCTGAAATGAGCGATCGGACCTCGTATTTCTGATTGGGGTCCAGGCCGTCCGTCGGCTCGTCAAGGATCAGGACATCCGGATCGTGCAGCAGGGCCTGCGCCAGCCCGACGCGGCGCTTGAATCCCTTGGACAGGGTTTCAAGCGGCTGGTTCATGATCGATGCGATCTGCGTTTTCCCAACGACATCGGCAATCCGGTTATCCGCCTCGGCGCCGGAAAAACCGCGGACGCCGGCGATGAATTCGAGGAACCCGCCCGCCGTCATATCCGGCCAGAGCGGCGCGCCTTCCGGCAGGTAGCCGATGCGCTGCTTCACCGCCATGGGATTTCGCGCGACATCGAACCCGTCGACCTTCACCGAACCCGATGACGGCGTCAGGAAGCCGGTAATCATTTTCATGGTCGTGGACTTGCCGGCGCCATTGGGCCCGAGAAAGCCCAGGACCTCGCCACGGTCGACTGAAAAGGAAACGTGATCGACAGCCG
>JAQCHR010000130.1 GCA_027619655.1 Pseudomonadota bacterium | reverse complement strand
GTAATGTAAGCTGCACGGCCCTGAACAGTTTAATATTAGTTAACGTAATGAAGCCTGGTAAATACTCGACAATCACTTGATGTGAAACCGGAAAATTAGTAATGGCTGGGAACGAAGAAACCAGATTACGTGCCATTATCGATACCGCTGTCGATGGAATAGTTCTGATTGATTCAAAAGGACTTATCCAGGTTTTCAACCCGGCCTGCGAGGCGCTTTTCGGTTATACGGCCGAAGACGTCATCGGCAAGAATGTCCGGATGCTTATGCCTTCGCCTTACCGGGAAGAACACGACCAGTACCTTGCGAACTTTCTGACGACGGGCAATGCCAAGATCATCGGCATCGGCCGCGAGGTTACGGCGCAGCGCAAGGACGGGACAACATTTCCCATCGACCTTTCCGTCGGCGAAGCACAGGATGACAGTGAACCTGTATTCGTTGGCATCATCCATGATCTGACGGAGCGCGACAGGATCGAGCGGGCGGTTCGCGAAGGCGCATCGCGTTTGCAGGCAGTCATCGACACTGCGGTCGACGGTATTGTGCTGATAGACTCCAAGGGAATTATCCAGGTCTTCAACCCGGCCTGCGAGACGCTTTTCGGCTATCTGGCCGAAGACGTTATCGGCAGAAACGTCCGGATGCTCATGCCCTCGCCCTATCGGGAAGAGCATGACCAGTACCTTGCAAACTATCTGACCACGGGCGATGCCAAGATCATCGGTGTGGGTCGTGAAGTCACGGCACAGCGCAAGGATGGATCGACCTTTCCCATCGACCTTTCCGTCGGCGAAGCCAGACAGGACGGCGCTTCCGTTTTTGTCGGCATCATCCATGACCTGACCGAGCGGAAACGGACCGAAGAGCAACTCGTTCAGGCCCAGAAGATGGAGGCGGTGGGACAGCTTTCAGGCGGGGTCGCGCATGATTTCAATAACCTGCTGACCTCTATCATCGGCAATTCCGAAATGCTTGCAGACAAGCTGAAGGCACGGCCGGACCTGAGCGCCATTGCGGAGCAGATCATTGCCGCCGGCGAGCGCGCCGGCGCCCTTACACAGCGGCTGCTCGCCTTTGGCCGGCGCCAGACACTCAAGCCGGTCGAGATCGATTTTCGCGATCTTCTGTCAGGCTTCCAGAACCTGATGGTCCGGACTATCCGGGAAAACATCCACCTGAAGACGACCCTGGCGGATGGCCTCTGGACGATCTATGCCGATATCGCCCAGCTTGAATCAGCCCTGCTCAATCTCTCGATAAATGCGCAGGACGCCATGCCGGAGGGCGGCGCACTGGTCTTCAGCGCCAGCAATCTTTCACTTGATTCAAACTACCAGTCGCTGCACCCGGAAGTCGTTCCCGGCGATTACGTCGTCATTTCGGTAACGGATTCGGGAACCGGCATGTCACAGGAAACGCTGGCCAGCGCCTTCGAGCCCTTTTACACGACAAAGGATGTCGGCATGGGCAGCGGGCTGGGCCTCAGCATGGTGTACGGCTTCGTCAAGCAATCGCGCGGACACATCACCATCTACAGCGAGATCGGACTGGGCACGACGATCAGGATGTATCTGCCGGCATTGCCAAACGCCTCCCCGATGCCGCGCACAAAATCCGAAGACCCGCCGGAAATGGCAAGGGGGACGGAGGCTGTCCTGGTCGTGGAGGACTACGCCTTTGGCAGGACGTTTGCCGCCGAATCCCTTCGCGACCTTGGCTACGGGGTCACTGTCGCCGTGGATGCCCGTGAGGCCCTGGCGCTGCTCGTCCAGGGGCTGGACATTGATCTGGTGTTCACGGATATCGTGATGCCGCGGGGGGTGAATGGATGGGAACTGGCCGAACGTGCAAGGCGTATCCGGCCCGGTATCAAGTTTTTGTTCACGTCCGGTTACGCCGTGGAAATGCTTTCGGATCGGAAATGGATCGGCAAGTCGGACAACTTCCTCAGCAAACCATACCGCAAATCGGACCTTGCCCATGAAATCCGGGCAACACTGGATAAGGCGGACCGGGTCCGGGAATCAACCAACTAGGTCAGATTCACATGGCTGGCGGATCACCAAAGGCGATTCCGACCAACCATGATCTGATCTAAATCAGGCACATATCGCCGCTCGGACCGAGATCGTCATCGGCCTGCGCCAGCAGCCCGTACCAGTCCTTCGGCACGTCGATCGCCGCGGTGGCGACCTTCGGCGTGGCGCCCTGCATCCAGAAATTATGCGTCGGATGCGCACCGCCGGCGACCGCGAGGACGATCTGCGACGGATCGCGGCAGATCGGCCACATCGGATCGTTGGAGGATGCCACCGTTGCCGGATCGACCCCGGTTTCGATCCATTGCAGCAGGCCGGTACGGACGACCTCCTCATGCGGGATTTTCGAATTGTCCCACAGGAACTGCTTGATCTTCTCCTTGGTCCAGCCGAGCGACGCCAGTTGCCCCGCCACGACCCGCGGCATCAGCAGCGCGCCCGGTGTTCCCTTGGCATGGCCCCAGACGTAATGTGCCGAAGGGCTGCGCAGATAGGCGGCCACCCGGTACAGGCTCTGCAACGCCTCGTCCTCCAGTGTTTCCTTGCCGACGCCACGGCGCACGATGTTGGACGCACCGGTCGAGACAATCACCGTGACTCCGTTCTTGCCCGGTCCGACGCCGCCGAAATCGGCACCGACAGGCCCCCAGCCTTCTGGCAGGCCTTCCTCGTCCTCGGCGATGACCACATTGGTCGTGCGCATCGCGCCATAGATCGACATGGTGCCGACGCCCGGCAGGGCGCCGCCGACATTCTGCTGGACGAGCCGGATGGCCCGGCCGATTGCGACGCCGGCGGGATGCTGCGGGTCGGGACCCAGCAGGCCAAAGCCGGAATTGAGCCGGATATCCTTGCCGATCGGACCGTTGACGATCAACACAGGATAGGTGCTGCCGGAGGTCGCCTGGAACTTGTCGTGCTCCATTTCCGGGTCGAGGATGCATTCGACCGCGGCGATCATGACCGGCAGGTATTCCGGCCGGCCGCCGGACATGGCCAGCGAAACCGCGAGGGTTTCCACCGTGGCGATGCCGCCACGCGGCATCACCTTGCCGATCAACGAATCGCGCGCACGGTCGGTCCCCTGCAGGATCCAGGACACCCGTTCCTCTGTCGGCGGATTCAGCGGCAGCCCGTCGCCCCAGGCGCTGGTGATGAACTGCCGGTTCATCTTGTCATAGGCAGCCTCATAGCCATTGGCCTCGATCCGCACCTTCGGCGGATTCTGGATACCGGTTTCGCTGCTCGCGGGTTTCCAGTCGGTCAGCCCTTCGGCGAATTTATGGACATCCCGCTCGACCGGCGAAATGTCGCTATCGACCAGGAAGGGCGAAATCGGAAAAATCACCATGGAGGCATCCTGGTCGAAGCCGAGCCCGGCGACGGAATTGCGCACCACGCCCACGAAATCCTCGCGGGTCAGAATAACGGTCGGGATACCCCTGCTTTCGATACGAGCGGCAACACGGCCGCATGCTGTCGCGCAGGCGCCTCAGGAGGCGTTTCCGACAATGACCGCTTCGACACCCCGTTCGATCAGCATGTCGACGGTTTCCTCGGTATCCATCTGCCGGGTTCCCATCGGGAATTCGGTTTCCGGAATGAAGGTCGCGTCCGGGTAAAGCGCCTGCAGCTTTTCGCGGATCATCGGCAGCATGCGATGCGCCTGCCACATATCGTCGCTGAGCAGCGCGACCGTCTTGCCGTTCAACGACTGCAGCCGGGGCGCGTGCAACACGCTGACCTCCGTCGCACCGCTGGGATCGAAGACTTCCAGTGTATCCATTGTCCAAATCTCCCTGTCATTCAAAGCGATTATAGGCGCACCAGGTCATGCCGCGCTACGGCGGTCCTGCAGGATCATGTCGGCGGCTTTTTCGGCGATCATGATCGTCGGCGCGTTCGTATTGCCCGAATTCAGCGTCGGCATGATCGAGGCATCGACAACCCGCAAGCCCTGCATGCCGTGCACGCGCAGCCGTTCATCGACCACGGCCATGGAATCCGGCCCCATCTTGCAGGTGCTGACCGGGTGATAAACGGTCGAGCCCGTGTCGCGCGCGAATTGCAGCAGTTGTTCATCGGTCTGCGTGGCGGGGCCGGGGGCGAATTCCTCGATCACTAGTTTTTTCATGGTCGGCGTGGCCATGATCTTCCGGGACAGCCTGAGCCCGTCCACGATGGTCTGCTGGTCGTTCACGGTCGACAGATAGTTCGGATGGATTGCCGGATCGACCGACGGGTCTGTCGACTTGATCACTACATGGCCGCGCGATTCGGGGCGCAACTGGCAGACGGATGCGGTGAACGCGGCGAATTTGTGCAACGCCTTGCCGACACCCGTAATGCTGAGCGGGATGACGTGGAACTGCACATCCGGCGTTTCCAGGTCGGGCCGCGTCTTGGCGAACATGCCCACATGCCCGGCGGCGATGGTCATCGGCCCCTTGCGGAACAGCGCGTATTCAAGGCCGATACGGATCTTGCCCAGGATACTGTTGACCTCGTTGTTCAGCGACGGCTCATTGGTCTTGTATACCGAGCGGGCGGCCAGGTGATCCTGCAGGTTCATGCCGACTCCCGGCAGTTCATGCACCATCCCGATCCCGAATTCCTGCAGCACCGGTGCCGGACCGACCCCGGAAAGCTGCAATACCTTCGGCGAGGCGACGGCGCCGCAGGACAGCAGCACTTCGCCGCCATCCTTCGTGACGCGCGCGATCCGTTTCTCCCCGTTGACGGAAAACTCGATA
This sequence comes from Pseudomonadota bacterium, assembly GCA_027619655.1. Classification (GTDB taxonomy): domain Bacteria; phylum Pseudomonadota; class Alphaproteobacteria; order UBA8366; genus MarineAlpha4-Bin1. The sequence goes on along the minus strand of JAQCHR010000130.1, from coordinate 3,728 downwards.
CCGACGGCGCGTTTTCCCTCGAAAACCACCCGATGAACCAGCGCTTCCGTCGTGATGGTGAGGTTGCTGCGATGCTTTACGGGGTTCAGGTATCCAACGGCGGCGCTGCAGCGGCGGCCGTTGCGGGTCGTCAGCTGATAGAAACCGACGCCTTCCTGGTCGCCGGAATTGAAATCATCGGTCCGGGGAATGCCGACTTCCGCCGCCGCGTCGATGAAGGCGCTGGAAAACCCGCGCGTGAACGAAATATCCGATACCGCCAGCGGCCCGCCCACACCGTGGGTTTCGTTTTCCCCGCGCTGCTGGTCTTCCGCCTTCTTGAAATAGGGCAGCACATCGTCCCAGGACCAGCCCGCATTGCCAAGCTGGCGCCACTGGTCGTAATCGTGGCTCTGCCCGCGGATATAGACCAACCCGTTGATGGAGCTGGATCCGCCCAGCACCTTGCCGCGCGGATAGGGAATCGAACGGCCGTTCAGCCCCGGGTCCGTTTCGGTTTCGAAGCACCAGTCGGTTTTGGGGTTCATCGCGGTCTTGAAATAGCCGACCGGGATGTGAATCCACGGATAGCTGTCCTTCGTGCCCGCTTCCAGCAGCAGCACCCGGTTCTTCGGGTCCGTCGACAGCCGGTTCGCCAGCACGCAACCCGCCGACCCCGCACCGGCGATGATATAGGTGTATTCGTCTTCGCTCGATGCCATTCTTTTCCTCCCGCAATGGCGTGTCCCTGGATCAGATCATGGCTGATCGGAACCGCCGTTGGCGATTCAACAATCATGTGAATCTGATCTGACTTAACAGGCTGCTCAAAAAGTATTTTGAGGAAAGTTTTGCGCAATAGTAATGCGGCGATAGATCATTTTAGATTCTATTCGTACAAATACTCGCCTCACCCGATTCTATCGTTTCGTAACCTGCCTATTGAACAGACTTTTTCAGCAGCCTGCTAGATCAGATCATGGTTGATTGAAAGCGCCTTTGGCGATTCATCAACCATGTGAATTCGATCTGGTGCTATCGGCCGGAAGACGATTCCTAACCGTATCGTCCGGTAATGTAGTCCTCACACTGCCGAGTTTTCGGATGGGTGAATATCTGTTCCGATTCCCCGGCTTCGAGCAGTCTGCCGAGGTGGAAGAAGGCGGTGCGCTGGGATACCCGCGCCGCCTGCTGCATGTTATGGGTGATGATAACGATGGTGTAGTACTGGCGCAGTTCGTCGATGAGGTCCTCGATGATTGCCGTGGTCACCGGGTCCAGGGCGGAGCAGGGTTCGTCCATCAGAATGACCTGCGGGTTGGTTGCAATGGCCCGCGCAATACACAGGCGCTGCTGCTGGCCGCCGGACAGTTCGGTGCCGCGCTCGTTGAGGCGATCCTTGATTTCATCCCACATACCGGCGCGCTTCAACGATCGCTCGACGACCTCGTCGGTTTCCGCCTTGTTGTTGACGAGCTGCTGTATCCACGGACCATAGGCGATGTTCTTGTATACCGAGGACGGAAAGGGGTTGGGTTTCTGGGCGACCCATCCGAAACGCCGGCGGACCTCGACCGGATCGACATCCGGGGCATAGATGTCCGCGCCGTCAAGTGTGATCCGGCCGGTCAGGCGGGTATGGTCGAGCGTATCGTTGATGCGGTTGAGGCAGCAGAGCAAAGTCGACTTGCCGCAACCCGAAGGCCCGATGAAGGCAGTAACCTCGTGCTCGAATATGGCGAGATTGATATCGAACAGGGCCTGCTTGTGGCCATACCAGAAATTCAGACTGTCAATATCGACCTTGACCTGCGCGGCCGCCAGATGATGGTGCTTGCTGACATGAAGCCCCTGGTCCAGGTGAACTTCCATGGATCTCCTCGCTGCCCCGAATAACGCAGCCTTACGCCGTTTGTTGCGCTGCCTCCGATATCGCCGACAGGGCGGCGGCGATATCGGGGTTGCCGCAGTCGCCGGATTCAGCGAGCAGCCTGAATGCCTGCGCCAGCGGCAGGTCGCCATGCATGCGGCCGACGGGCCGCAGAATTTCCAGAATTGCGACGAGATAGGCGCAGTCCCGGTGGGCCGGGGTAGGTTCCCAGCCCAGTTCGAAAAACTCCGCCGTTTCCGCCGCCAGCAGGTTGCCAATGGTGATGTCCGGATAGGTATCCAGTAGCGCGACGACGGCCGAACTCAGCGTTGCCGCGCTATTCAGTAACTCTGAGAGGGGTTTTGACTGTTCCACGCTATCCGGAAACTCCAGCCATATCTCAGGCGTTATGAGAGGGTCCATGCCTTGGGTGCAGCGGCATTCCTGCGCCGAGCAATCCGACAGTAGCGCCGGAATGTTGCAGTCGTATGAAAACAGGGTTGAAAAATCAAGGGGCAAGCCGCCTATGGGGACCCGCCTTTACCGCGCGCTGCATCAACACGATAACGACCCCGCCCAGCGTCGCGGCGGAAGCAAGCAGCAGCCGCAGGGTGATGTCTTCCGAAAGAAGCACGACCCCGAAAAATGCCGCGATGGCGGGCACGGATAGCTGGACGGTTGCCGCGCGCGTCGCCGGCATAAGGGGGAGCACGGCATACCAGATGGCGTAGCCGCAGCCCGATGCCAGCGCGCCGGAGGCCACGGCCAGGGCCAGGCCTTCCGGCGAGGCGCTCAGGTCATCGAGAAACAGCAGGTTTGCCAGCAACACGAGCGGCGCCGCCAGGAAGAAGTTCTTCGCGGTCGCCTGCAGCGGATCGCCGACGCCCCGGCCCAGCAGCGAGTAGATCCCCCAGGCGATTCCGGCGATCGCCATCAGCGCGGCGCCCAGCGGGTCGGGGGCGGTCACGCCCGGCGAAACGAGATAGACCAGCCCGCCGATGGCCAGCAGCAGGCCGGTCCAGGACAGCAGCGGGAAATGCTCGCCGCCGCGCAGGCCCGCCGCGAACATCGTAAGCTGGACCGCGCCGAACAGGACCAGCGCCCCGGTGCCGGTGCTGAGCGACAGATAGGCGAAGGAAAAGAAGATCATATAGGTGAACAGCATCAGCGCCATGCGCCAGTCGGCGGCGACTCGGTCGTGATTGCCGGGCCGCAACGCCAGGATCAGCCCCAGCGTCAGCGCGCCGGAGATCGCCCGCACGCTGGTGAAGCCCGCCGCGTCGATGAGGCCCGGCCCCATCGCCAGCCGGCACAGCACCGAGTTGGCGGCAAAACACAGCATGGCGCAACAGGTCAGCAGCAGGGTGCGGGCGGCAGGATGGCGGAAAATGCGCGGCATCGCGGATGCGCCCTTCGGTTCGGTCTGTTCGCGGCTTGATAAGCCTCGCGAGGGGCTTGCGCCAGTGCAAATCCCGATCCGAACATATAGGGTATGGTGAATGAAAGGTGGTTGCATTGGTCGGAGAAGACGGAGGGCTGACAGCATGTTCGACACGGAACGGTTTATCGAGGACTGCAAATCCGCCATCGCGGGCAGTGACAGCCAGAAGGCGGTGCGCGAGGTTATGGCGCGGGCGATGTCTGACCCCGCCGCGGTCCTGAAAGGCCTGGGCGCGCCGACGAAAAGCGAAATCCGGAAAATACACTCGTCGGAAACCCTGACGATCATCAATGTCATCTGGGCGCCGTATATGACGATCATGCCGCATAATCATGAAATGTGGGCGACCATCGGCATCTATACCGGTCGCGAGGACAATGTCTTCTGGCGCCGGGTTCCCGACGGGGAGGGCGGCCGGATCGAGGCCGCGGGCGCCAA
>JAQCHR010000129.1 GCA_027619655.1 Pseudomonadota bacterium | reverse complement strand
CAGAGGGAATCCCCCGAATCAAATAAATGTCATCACGCTCTAAGCCGCACATCGCGAATTCTGGCGTTGCGTCACTTCTTGATCGACTATTACATCGGTTTTATTGCGGCCACGCCGAACCGCCGCCAATATGGCCATCACAGGCAGGGGCTATTGAATCGCCGCCAATTGCTTACTGGCATGTATCCCGGCCGCGATGGCAACCAAGACATGGATATATACTGGATGCACCGCGGCGAAATGATGAACCAGATTTACGCCGACATGGCTCAGGAACTGGATGACGTCGCACCGCTGACGATGCGGACAGCATAGACGAGTTTGACTACGCGTCCGGTTTCATCGGCAACCGGAAGCATCAACCGCAGGTAGTTTCGGCTGATGCTCCCGACCGATTGATCGATATCGTGTAAAATCGGCTGCCGCATCCTGATGCTGAGCAGATATTCGCTGGCGCAGGCCCGATAGTGCATGCGGCTCGGCAGATCCCGCAACCGATGGTTTGATGCATCCTTGAACGCCGTCAGCTTGACATGTTCATGCATTACAAAATTGAACGGGTCCTCTGCCGTCACATCTGCCCAGCTAACGTTTCGCAGCGTGCTTGCCGGCAATGACGATTTATAGTCAAAATCGTTTACACGCGGCAGCCCATCTGGCAACGACTTGTACCGCCAGTAGTCAAACAACTGGCCAATGGCGTTGTTCTGTTCACGCGGCAACATCTTGTCGATGGACAGCATCAGCCTTTCCTGCTGATCCTGCCCTTCCGATTCAACAAGCCGCTTCAGGACGCCGTACATCAGATAACACCACCTGCCAGACTGTCTGCCCGCACCGGCTCACTCAGCACACGGACAGCATAGAATAGTCTCGAAACGCTTCCGTCCTCATCCGCCAGAGGCACCAGGAGGTGTGTATAATGCCGCCGGTACCCGCACAGAATCTGATCGATTTCGTGATACATGGGTATGCGCTCATGTTTGCAGTACAGATACTCGATGGCGCAGGCGCTGACATGCAATTGCGCTTCAGGAATATCATTGAGCAGTTTGCCGGACAATTCCGCTCCCAGTCCTGGAATACGGCATTCCGGATGCTCCCATATAATAAACTGGGTCGGATCCTCCCTGGTTGTATCACTCCAGGCAATCCATTTTGCGACGTCGCCGGCCAGCGTTTGTTTGGGGTCGCACATTGCAGCCGTCGGCAACCCATGCCGGCCTTTTGGCAGCGCTTCCCAGTGCCGGTACAAATGCCGAAGCGCCGAATCACCGTTTTCACGCGCGAAAAAAACATCCATCGAAAACCGGGAACGGGCCTGCTCGTCAAAACCAGACGTTTCAAACATTGATTCAAGAGGCGTATACAAACCGGCCCCCTTTCGAGATTTATTAAATATACTACAATTTTAGGTACTTATAATACACAAGGCAACGCTGAAAAAATCGCCGCGACCAACGCCAGGCGACGACGGACAGATATGGGGTTACGAAGATACCGATACGCGGGAGATTAACCGGAAGCCAAAAAATATCCACGTTACTTCGCCCTTGTCATTGGCCAGCGGCAACAGCAGCCTTGTGTAATGCCGCCTGATGCCGCCAATCCGCTGATCGATTTCATGGTAAAGAGGCGTTTTCCAGCGCTTGCAACGCAAAAACTCAAGAACAAGCGAGTTGGAATGCATCTTATTCGGCAGGTCCAGCAGGCGAACATTACCATATTCTTCGCCGATTCCGGGCGTCTGCAGCGACGGATCATGATGAATCACGAAGTATCGAGGGTCGTCAGGCGTCGTATCGATCCACCCGGTATATTCCCGGGCGGCCGGCTGAAGAATGCTTTCAACCTGAAAATCGGAAATTCTCGGAACTTTCGATCCCACGCCGATGAGCGCGCTCCAATAGTAATGCAAAAAATCGAGTAATGTATCCGCTTCTCGCGTCTCAATGGCTACCAGATCATACAATACTCTTTTTTGTACATCGCCACCCTCTCTGCCAAGTACTGTTTCTAGTATTTTTTCCATAATGAGCCGAATAGATTACAATATGCCATAAAATGAATTCTTATTTTCGCACCGTAATTTGGAAAAGAAAAATATTCAGTCAAAGAATAAATATAACAATAGGATTATTGCGTTTATATCAATTCCAAAATGGCCGTTATTCAACTAAATCACTATATATTACAATACACCCCAAAGGATGTTGCATATCAACTGAACAACACCTGTTCGATTTCTTTTCAGAAACTCAATGCCCCCTCACGATGCCTGCCCTTTTCTTTCGCCAGGACCATCGTGAAACGTTGCCCCACCCATTGCCTAGATAACTGTACCGGGAATTGCAAAATTGTATAGTACGTCTGCAATATTTATTTCGGTTGCACCGTACCTGCCCCTGCGCAGATGTCGAACCGAGGCGGATACCCAACCATGAGTAGGCCAAAAAATTGAGAGAGCGTTCCGGCAAGATTGCGCCCGCGAAACGGGTTCGTGCGGATGTTCTCCTGCTCGAACGGGAACTGGTTGAAAGCCGCACCCGTGCGCAGGCATCGATCATGGCGGGACTGGTCTATTCCGGCGAGCGCCGAATCGACAAGGCCGGAGACACGCTGAGCGCCGACGCGCCGCTGACCCTACGCGGGCCGGACCATCCCTGGGTCTCGAGAGGCGGACTGAAACTGGTCCGTGCGCTGGACCATTTTTCCATCGACCCCAAAGGCCTGCATTGCCTGGATATTGGCGCCTCTACGGGTGGCTTCACCGACGTCCTGCTGTCGCGAGACGCCGCCGGCGTTGTCGCAATCGATGTCGGGCGCGGTCAATTGGCGTGGAAGCTGCGCGAGGACGAGCGGGTTACGGTCATGGAAGGCGTTAATGCCCGACATTTGACGCGACAGAACATCGCCGATCCCGTCGGCCTCATCGTTTGCGACGCGAGTTTTATCGGCCTGGAAAAAATCCTGCCCGCGCCTATGGCCCTCGCCGCACCGGGCGCACCCCTGATCGCCCTGATCAAGCCGCAGTTTCAGCTGGATCGGGCCGCCATCGGCAAGGGCGGCATCGTTCGCGACCCGGCACGGCGCCGTGACGCCTGTGATTTTGTGACGCAATGGCTGGAAAGTCAGCCCGGCTGGTCGGTTCTCGGCATCACGGAAAGCCCGATTACCGGCGCGAAGGGCAATATTGAATATCTGGTCGCCGCCGCGCGGGACGACACGGATACGCCGGTTTAGCGCGCTATCCGGATTGCCGGCATCTGCAGCACGCCAGCCGGCGACCGAAAAACGCCAAGATCCCCGGTCACCGGTTCCAGTTTCCGCAAGACCGCGGCGTACGGATCGGTCTGCACATGGCCGACCAGCGCGGCCGCGATTTCGGAAATGGACCCGCCCTGTTCCAGCAGCGACAGCGCGCGATCCAGCGGCGACCGCCTTTCGGGCAACACCGTAACCGCGAGCACCGCGTCTTTCGGCAGCCCCAGTAACTCCCGCGCAAGTTCGAGCGCAGTGGTCAGGCCACCCAGCGCATCGACAAGGCCGACCGCCCGGGCATCCTCACCCGTCCAGACCCGTCCCCGCGCAACGGCATCGATCCGTTCCGCCGGGATATTCCGGTCGGCGGCAACCTTATTCGTGAAATCCGTGTAAATGGCGTCGATGATCGCACGGTGCCGCGCCGCCGCGTCAGGAGAGAACGGTCGAATCCCGCTCCACATACCGGCGTTGCCGCCGGTATTGACCTGGGCCCAGTTGACACCGAGTTTCTGCCAGAGAGCCTCCGTCGCGAATTTTCCGCCAAAGACGCCAATAGACCCGGTCAGCGTTCCCGGCTGGGCGACGATTCTGTCCGCGGCCATTGCGGCAAAATAACCGCCGGACGCGGCATAGGCCCCCATGGATGCGATCACGACCTTGCCATTTTCGCGCGCCTGCATCACGGCCCGGCGAACGGAATCGGATGCGACATACGAACCGCCCGGGCTGTCAATCCGCAAGATTATGGCGCGGATTGCAGGGTCGCCGGCGGCCCGGGCCAGCGCCTTGTTAAAGGCCGCGGCGGAAAATGTTTCGTCGGAAAAGACATCGTTTTCACCCCGGCCGTCTTCGATCGGCCCGACACCATAAATCAGGGCAACATTTGCTGCGGGATCCGGCAGCGGCGCGAGGCTGCCGGCATAGGCGTCCAGATTCATGACGACCGCGCCGCTCCCGGCACGTGCCCGCACCGCCGCCTCGAACCCGTCCTGGTATCCCAGGACATTGATCAACCCGTGTTCATGCGCATCTTCCGCCAGCAGCGGCGCGCGATCCACGAGACCGCGCAACTGTTTCATCGGAATTTTCCGGTCGGCGGCGATGCCGTCCAGAATCTGCCGCATCCATGTCTGCACCACCCCTTCCAGCGACTGCCGGGCCGGTTGGCTCATACCGGAGCGGGTAAAAAGCTCGGCGGCGGATTTATATTCATGACGCTGCTCGAATTCCGCCTGAACGCCGACGGTCTCAAGGGCATCCTTGATAAACGGCATTTCCAGTGCAATACCGGTCAGGGCCAGAGTCCCGGATGGCTGCATCCAGACGCTATCCAGGGCGGATGCGAGCAAGTAGCGCGACATCACATTGCCGGGGCCATCGAAGCTTGCGGCAAAGCCCATCGCAAATTTGCCGCTGGCCCGGAATTCGGCGATGCCCTGGCGCAGCTCCTGCGCCGCGACAATGCCTATGGGCGCGTCGCTGAGCTGCACGGCGATGCCGGCAACACGCTCGTCCTTCGCGGCCCGCTGCAGGACGGCGATGACGTCGTGCAGCGAAACGACCTTCCGGTCGAACAAGTCATCCCAGGGACGCCCCAAGCGACCGTCGCCAATGCCGCCCTCAAGGTCGAGCCTGAGAACGACACGTTCCGGCAGATCCGGCGCTTTGGACACAAAAAATACCGCGACGGCGATACCGGTCACTGCGACTGCGACAGCGCCGAAGCCGATGACGGCGAAGCACCAGAGGAAAATCCGGCCGATCAGCCGCATTGCGCCCGATGCCTTAGCATGTGGTCGGCCAGCACGCAGGCCATCATCGCCTCGCCGACCGGCACCGCACGAATTCCGACGCAGGGGTCGTGCCGACCCTTGGTGGAAATTTCGGTTTCCGCGCCGTCGACGGTCACCGTTTTCCGCGGGGTCAGGATGGAACTGGTGGGTTTGACTGCAAACCGGACGACGATATCCTGCCCGGACGAAATGCCGCCGAGGATGCCGCCGGCCGAGTTCGATAGAAACCGCACGTCGCCATCATTGCCCATCCGCATTTCGTCGGCGTTGTCCTCCCCCGACAATGCCGCTGCCGCAAATCCGGCACCGATCTCTACGCCTTTTACCGCATTGATGCTCATCATCGCGCCGGCGATATCGGCATCAAGCTTGCCATAGACCGGCGCCCCCCAGCCGGCCGGCACGCCGGAGATCACGATTTCGATCACGGCGCCGGTCGAGGATCCGGATTTGCGGATTTCGCCCAGGAAACCCTCCCATTGCGCCGCGACAACCGGATCCGGGCACCAGAACGGGTTGTTCGACACCTCAGCCCAGTCCCATCGCGCACGATCAATGACATGCGGCCCCATCTGCACCAGGGCGCCGCGGATCGATATGCGGTCTCCCAGCACCTTGCGCGCGATCGCGCCTGCGGCAACCCGCATCGCCGTTTCACGGGCGGAAGAGCGGCCGCCGCCGCGATAATCCCGGATGCCGTATTTTTTCCAGTAGGTGTAATCCGCGTGGCCTGGACGGAACCGGTCCATGATCTCGCCATAGTCCCGCGACCGCTGATCGACATTCTCGATCATCAGGCCAATCGGCGTACCCGTGGTCACCCCGTCAAACACACCCGACAGGATTTTCACGCTGTCCGGTTCGCGGCGCTGGGTCGTGAAGCGGTTCTGTCCGGGGCGGCGCTGGTCCAGGGAAAACTGAATATCCGGCTCGCTGATCGGAATCAGCGGCGGCACGCCATCCACCACGCAACCGATGGCCGGCCCGTGGCTTTCGCCCCAGGTCGTGACACGAAACAGGTCACCGAAACTATTCGCCGACATCGCGGAACCCGTCTATCGCTTTCAGGACTTGCCCTTGATCCCCGCCAGTAATTCGGAGACCTCCTCCGCCGCATCGACCGCGACCATGCCAACCGTATTGTAGCCGCAATCAACATGGTGGATTTCGCCGGTCACGCCGCTGCTGAGGTCGCTCAGCAGATACATGCCGGCATTGCCGACCTCGTCGAGCCCGACATTGCGGCGCAGCGGCGAATTCAATTCATTCCATTTCAGGATATAGCGGAAATCGCCAATACCCGACGCCGCCAGCGTTTTCACCGGACCGGCGGATATGGCATTGACCCGAATGCCGTCCGCACCGAGATCCGCCGCCAGGTATTTCACACTCGCTTCCAGCGCGGCCTTCGCAACGCCCATGACGTTGTAATGCGGCATCACGCGCTCTGCGCCGTAATAGGTCAGCGTCAGCAGACTGCCGCCGTTGGGCATCAGCCGCACCGCGCGCTGCGCCACGCTGGTCAGCGAATAACAGGAAATGTCGAGGGTCCGGATAAAATTGCCGCGGGTTGTCCCGATATATTTTCCCTTGAGTTCGTCCTTGTCGGAAAACGCAATCGCGTGCAGGACGAAATCCAGGTCGCCCCATTCCTTACCGATGGTTTCAAACACCGCATCGATACTGGCGTCATCGGTCACATCGCACGGCATGACCAGTTCCGACTGAACCGAATCAGCCAGCGGCCGCACCCGTTTTTCAAGCGCATCGCCCTGGAATGTAAATGCCAGCCTAGCCCCATGCGCCGCCGCCGCCCGGGCAATGCCCCAGGCAAGAGACCGGTCGTTTGCGACCCCCATTATCAGGCCTTTTTTGCCGGCCATTATCGGTTGCACGTCGCTCATACCCTTGCCGTCCCCTGCCCGTTATTCGGACCATCCTACCAACACTCGCCTATCGCGTCCAAGGCAAGCGTCGCAAATTCCGAACCAATTCCTGCTATTCCAGCCCGGCCTTTCGGCGAACATTGTAATCCCCGGCCCTGGTCCATTCCCGAGCGAATTCCTGTAGCCGGGAATCGGGCTCGTCCGGCAGCACGACCTTCAATTGTACATACTCGCTGCCGCACTCCGTGTCAGCGCCCTTTTTGATCACGATGCCCTTGTCCTTCAATCGCAGTGTCTTGCCCGTATTGGTTCCCGGCGGCACAGTCACACTGACCGGACCATGAATGGTCGGTATCTTTATCTTGGCGCCCAACACGGCTTCCGAAAGGGTAATCGGCACGTCGATACGGATATCCAGCCCATCGCGAACAAAAAAGGGATGGCGGCTGACCTGTATTTCGACGAACGCATCGCCATTCGGACCGCCATTCGGACTGGGCATGCCCTGCCCCTTCAGCCGCAGGCTGTCCCCGTCCTTAGTCGCGGCGGGGATATTCACTTCCAGATGCTTGCCATCATGCAGCCGGATGCGCCGCACGCCGCCCAGACCCGCTTCCAAGAACGGTACCGTGACGGAATAGGTAACCCCCTGCCCCTTGGCCGGCTGGCGCTGCCGCCGGCGGCCGAACATATCCGCCACAAGGTCGTCGAAATCCGCCGCCGAACCCGCGCGACCACCGCCGCGAAACATGTTGCTCATACGCGGCGAGCCATCGGCGTTGATTTCGCCGCGATCATATTTCCCGCGGGTTTCCTTGTCGGACAGCATGTGATACGCGGACGACACCTCCTTGAAGCGCTGTTCCACAATCGTATCGCCGGGGTTGACGTCGGGATGCAGTTCCTTGGCAAGCTTCCGGTAGGCCGATTTCAGCTCAGCATCGCTCGCCGTCGGCGAAATGCCGAGAATTTGATACGGATCCTTCATGCGTCAGAGCCCAGATTCCACCCTTATCCGATACGGAAAAATGCGCTAGTTGACGATCTTCCAGGTACCGTCCGGCTGCCGGCACGCCCTGCCATGCGCCGGCTGGGTGGTTGGCGATGGCCGGCTTGTCTGCGTATATTCCCGGCAGTATTCGCCGCTGCCCGTCTGTACGGCCGGTTGGGGCGTAACGCTGCCGTAGTGGCCTGAATCCGGGTTGCGCCAGGTAACAGGCTGGCCTGACTGACCGGTTTCAAGCGCCTCATGAGTGGTATTGGCAATCGCGGCGCGATCCGCCTTGTCAAGCGACTTGCCGATCTCGCTGCCCAGGAAGGCGCCGCCCAGGGCGCCGACGGCGACCGCGACCAGTTGCCCCCTGCCACCGCCGATCTGCGATCCGGCAAGCGCGCCAAGGCCCGCACCAAGCAACGTTCCACCCGTCTGTTTGTTTCCCTGACCTTCCGAACAGGCAGCCAGGGCAAAGATCAAGACAATCAGAGGAACAATCTTTTTCATGTTCGCGTCCTTTTCAATTCGTTACGCAACACCGCGTCACCCCGCCCCAAACGCAAATTTCCTGATGGATCAGGCTTTCGATTTCGTAAAACCCGCCATATCATGTCATC